>JASFIX010000300.1:0-5690 GCA_050122435.1 Desulfobacterales bacterium | reverse complement strand
GTGCCGCACCACGCCAAAAACACCTTTGCGGATAACTGTCGGTGTTTCCCGCACTTCGCCAAAAACGATTCTCAAGCCGGACCAGGCACAATAGGCAGACAAGCATAGAAGCAAGATCCCGATCGGTTTCCTGACCAGAGCAGGAACGATATCATTAAGCTGAGTGGTGTATTTCAGAAAAAAGGAATCGGTTATCCATATTCCCAAAAAAAGCAGCGCAAAAATTATCTGCCCGGCATCACCGAAGGTATGTTCGCCGCTAAGGTCATCTCGCTGCTCGAACCATTTCTCTCGCGTTGTTTTAGGTTCTTTCAAACGTTTTTTCCTTTACGACGCATCTACTTTCAATTCACAGCGGTTTTAATCATATTTGAATTTCTGATCGGCGCCAGATTGAGACTTTGTAGAGAAAAAATCTCGCTATGGTTCATGTAATGAAGGTTTTAGTCGGCTGCGCATATGTTCAATCATTTTGTCCAGGTCTTCGAATGCTTTCAATTGAACATTAATTGAAGGGGCCTGTTCGGCAGAGAGCCGACGCCGCATGTACGCAATCGATTTTGATGCGGCCATCTCAATCCTGGAACTGTGATCCATGGCTGCCCTCCCGGTAAATAAATCATTTAATCGAGTTGTTTATATCGAGGAGGATGGTAACAGGTGAAGTCCGGAATTGCTTTTCTATTTCGTAACGGATTGTAACAATGTGTATCACGCTCGACCCGCTTTTAGAAAGGATATTCAATGAAAACTAAAGCTATCAAGGAGGTGATCAAAAGGACAACTATGAATAACAATTTTACTTGACAGGCAGTAGTATACGAATTATTAAAACATATCTAACCAATTAATATTAATAGAAATATCAACGTTTGTTACGGGCACATAGCCGCCTTCTACAATTCAGTCAAAGTGTGGGTTTCGTGTGGCTAATCTACAATCTCGGAAAGTCACTTAGACGGTGGAATTTTGCATCTGAGATATGGAAACGATATCCCAATGATCAATAGAAATAGCAGTGTAGTAGTATGTTGGATATATGCATTTTTAGAGGAGCTTATCTATCACAGATATACACCTGGTATTCAAACTTACGAGGCTTTATCTCATACCACCATATATTGATTTTCATATATGGACCGAAGAGCTTCTATCGTAAAGATTCAAGTGCCTCGTTCGCCTGTTTTAGGTATACATCTGCCTCACATTGCTCAAATATCTTTATAGCCTCTAATATGCATTGCTTGGCTTTATCAGTTCTTTTTTTTGCCTTGTAAAGAAGCCCTAAATCCAAGTATGCCTGGGCCCAAATATTTAAAAGCCCATTTTGTTTGGCAATTTGAATAGCATTATTAAGATGTGCTTCGGCTTTTTTGTGAGCAAAAGGAACGCTTTTCACGAGAAATCCAATGTTTTTAGCGATAAGAGATATACTAACCGGATCCTTATTTTCCAATAACTGAAGATAAATCTTTCCCAATAAATGCTCAAACACTGCTCGGAGACCTATTCTTTCATTTTCAATACTTGAGTTTATTGCATTTTCAAGCATTTCAACACCTTTGCTCATCTGGCCATTCATAACGGTAATTAGGCCCAAACCCGCGTAAGCGAGTATACCAATAGACCCGTAACCAAAAGATGTGCTGAATTTAAGAATTTCTTGCGTTATATCCATGGCCTTCTTAAGTTCGCCCAGATATAACTGCGGAATCCAAAGCCAGCATTTTGCCCATAGGCCATATACAGGATCTTGAGCGACTTCAATGGCCTTGTGAAATGAGTCAGCAGCACAAGACAGATCGCCAGCTGCTAAATGGCCTTGACCAACGGCTACGTGCCCCATGGATATACTGCGAATGTTGGAATGTTTATGTCCGTAATCCAAAAGGGTTTTTCCAACTCTAATGGCTTCTTTCCATTCACCCTTAGCCCAATAAGCGTATGCGATACCGGCCAGAGGTTTAAAATACAGATAATGATCATATTTAATTATTTTGGCGATCTCAAGCGCTCTTTGCCCAAAGCTAATGGCTTCTTTTAGTAACCCCATATCCGCATAACACCAGGCGAGCCAGGTACAGGCATAGGCAATGACATTTTGGTCTTCAGCTTCTTCCCCGATTTCCAAAGCGTTCAGAAGATATTGTTTTGAAGTTCCCGTTGCGCCGGCCATAAAATGACCCCAACCAAACCATCCATTGAACATGCCTTTTCTTGCCTTATCATCCAATTTGTCAGCGATATCTTCGTGAGCGGCAAACAATTTAATCAAGCCAGTGAAATCTCCTCGATAATAAAAAACGTAAGCCCATTGAATCAGCAAATCGACAACTAAAGTATTATCTTGTTTTGGCCTTTCCAGCCTATCAGATAATAGAGCATAAGCTTGATTGTGGTATTGATGTGATTCTTCTACCGCATATCTTTTCACACTCTTTTCGCCCGATTTCATCAGGTAATCAACCGCTTTGGGAATGGAATTACTCCGCTCAAAATGATACGCCAGAGTTTCATAAAACTCGGGCAATCTATCGTGAAATAGTCCCTCCATTACACGCGCTATTTGCTCATGAATTTCCCTGCGCTCTTTTTTAAGAAGACCGTTGTAAACGACTTCGTGGGTGACAGCGTGCTTGAACATATACTCCAAATCCGGTTTAATGGCACGGGTTCTGATAAGACCCAATCGCTCAAGAACGCTGAGCTCCAAATCTATCTGATCTTTAAGCTCCGTGATCTTTTTCAAAATATCATAAAGAAACGCTCGACCGATCACCGAAGCCTCTTGCAGTATACGCTTGGTCTCCTTTTCCAAACGATCAACACGACCCGAAATGAGGCCATGAAGAGAAGAGGAGACGTCTGCATCGCTAATGGATTTCGTCAATCTCCAATTACCACCATCCTCAAAAAGCGTCTTGGATTCGATCAGAGAATTAACCAACTCTTCAAGGAAAAATGGATTGCCCTCTGTTCTTGCTTGGATATAGCGTTTCAGATCTGAAGGGATACTTTTAGTTTTGAGTAAGGATTCCAACATATCTTGAGCATCAGATAAGGATAGATCCTGAAGCTTTATCTCATGATAAAGTTTACCGATGCTGCTTATTTGATGACTTGTGAAAAGATTGAAGGGAGGCCGATATACACATAGCACAATAGCAGGTTGGCGGGTCTCTAAACAGGCCTGTCTCAGTAGTTCCGCGAAAGAGGGGTCTGCCCAATGCAGGTCCTCAAGGAAAAACACTGTAGGGGATCTTTTAGCTAGCACTTCAAGAATTTCCATGATGGACTCTTGAAGACGAGATTTCCAAAACTCCGGGCTGACCTCTTCAATCTCAGGATAGCTCAGTGAATAAAGACCGCCCAAATAAGGAACGACATCATTTTTGCACCTAAGATTTTCAAGTCCAGATTCGATTTTTTTTCGAATATTTGCAGGAGAATCACCTTCTTCAATTTGAAATACCCTGTTGAGTAAATCAATCATCGGATAATACGATATGTTCTGTGCGTATGCATAGGCATGTCCTTCCAGCCATTGAATTTCGTTAAGATCAAGTGTCGCCTTGAACTCCTCGACCAGTCTGCTTTTTCCCGTACCGGCATCGCCAATAATAGAAAAGATCTTTCCTCTACCTGCATGCAAGTTTTCAACCGCTTCTGACAGCTCGTTCAGTTCTACTTTTCTGCCAACCAAATCAGCTCTTAAACCTGAAAGACGATGGATGCTAATGGGCTCGCCCCTTTGGGATACTACTTTATGAACCTGAATGGGATTTGCTTTACCTCTGACGGTTGCCTCCTCCAAGTAGTCACACACGAAATGTCCTTCAGCTTGAAGACAGGTATCCGCATCAATCAAAATCTCACCTGGTTTAGCCAGATTGCTTAGGCGCGATGCAAGATTTATGGTGTCACCTGCAACGCCGTGTGTCCCCCTTTCAATGTCGACGTCACCGGTCACCACTAGACCAGTATTTATGCCAGAGTGCATCGAGATGGGTTGTCCGATTCTGTTTTCTAACTCAGGGCTCAGAGTATCGACGAGCTCATGAATTTCTTGGGCAGCTTTAACAGCTCTAATAGGATCATCTTCATGGGCCTTAGGTACACCGAAAATAGCCATCACTGCATCACCTGCATACTTTTCGATGAATCCATCATATTTTCCGATGATTTTAGAAATATCACTAAAAATCCGACTTGTGATCTCTTTTACCTCTTCTGGATCCAATTTTTCTGACATGGCCGTATATCCGGTGAGGTCGGAGAAAAGGACAGTAACATGCTTTCGCTCACCGGTGATGAAAGATGTATCTGTAGCTATAGTCGCTTTGGAAGGGGAAGCAGGCGGGCTCTTTGTCTCAGCGATTTGATCGGGAACCTCTTTAGCCGGTTTTAGATTGGACCCGCATTCATTACAAAATTTGTTTCCTACCGGATTATTGGTTCCGCACTCTGAACAGGTAAGGTTAAATTCTTGTCCGCATCCGCCGCAAAACTTCGATCCAGTGGGATTCTCCATACGGCACTTTGGGCACTCCATCATTATGCCCTCCATTGCTTATGGTTTGCTGCCGGAAATCAGACGAATAAAAATGGAATATTTAGATTTCTGATACAGTATGTATCGCATTGTGTCAACTCGAAGATATTAATCAAAATTTGGCAAACTAAGAATGAAGAATGAGTGGGGAAATCGTCAAAATATAAAATTTCGGTTAAACATAGATTCCCGTGACTAACCTAAAACTTTCTTGGTTTATTGTTTTGTTAGATGCCGTGCCTGAATATGGAATTCAGTATAGATAGCAAAACTTAATATATGCAGCTGAAGTATAACGGCGGGGCCTGTTGATTTGGTTAGGGCTTGGGCATGCGGATTAATGATCTTTTTTTTCGTTTTTTTCAAGAATGCGATTGAGAGTTGCGTTTATCGCCAGAAGGGCGTGTTTAATGTCATTTAATTGATGCATGAGGGACTCTTGGCTACCGGGATTCGTTGCGGCAGTTGAGTCGCGAGTTCCGATTTTACTTGAAATATCGTCCAACCGGATGCCCAGTGTGACAATAAAATACAGCAGAAGAACAAAGGCAAAGTTTTCCTCGCGCCAGTATAAAAACCGCCAGCCCACAAATAAAAGGACCAAAAAGACGGCGCTCGTCAAAAAATAGGGATGATCGACAACCCATCTTTTTATTTTATTTATCATTTAGTTTCCGTTCTTCTGATGTTTTTTGAAAAAAGCGGCAACGCCTCTGGCTGTTGGAATGGCCGGGCGCGCACCATACTTCATACAGCACAGGGCGGCAACGGCACTGGCATAGGTCAATAGATCTTCCCAGGCTTTGTCGTATGCCAACCCGGCTGCAAAAGCACCGTGGAAGGCGTCACCGGCACCGGTGGTATCGACCGCATGAATGGAATATGCCGGAAAGCTGCCGCTGCCATCCGCGTTTTTCCACACAAGCCCCGCCTCACCCAGGGTAATAACCACCGCGGAACAATATTGGCTCAATTTTAAAGCGGCTTGTTGAGGGTCTTCTTTGCCGGTGCACTCACGCGCGAATTTTCGCGAGACCACGGCATAATCCACCTGTTCCAATAATTTCAGGGACCCCCTGTGAACCGATCCGGCATCGAGGCCGGTTGATATCCCCCGACCTTTGATGGTCTCCATCAG
>JASFIX010000299.1:0-5691 GCA_050122435.1 Desulfobacterales bacterium | reverse complement strand
ATTGATATTAATAAAGAAATTGAAAAGACCATCACCATAACCCGCAATGAATGGAAATATGTGGCCGAGTTGATCACCGACTTTGATGCCACTTTGCCGGCCGTGCACTGCCACCGGGCCGAATTTAACCAGGTGATTTTGAATTTGATCGTCAATGCTGCGCATGCCATTGCCGATGCGAACGGTGATCAACCACCTGAACGGGGCATGATTAAGATCAGCACCGCGCTTGCCGGTAAGTGGGCCGAAATTCGGATTAGCGATAGCGGTATCGGAATCCCTGAAGAAATCCGGCATCGCATATTCGATCTGTTTTTCACCACCAAGGAACCGGGTCGTGGGACCGGGCAGGGATTGGCGATTGCCCATTCCGTGATCGTTGAAAAACATGGTGGGAAAATCGACATTGAAACCGAGGAAAGTCAGGGTACCACTTTTGTTATCCAGCTGCCGGTGGACCCAAATTTATTCGTAAATGAATGATCAAACCAAAAGACGCATATTATTTGTAGATGATGAGCCCATGGTGTTGAAAGGTCTCCAGCGCACCCTTAGAAAATTGCGTGATGTATGGGAGATGACCTTTACATCCAGCAGCAAGGAGGCGCTGGATATCCTGAATTCCGGCTCATTTGATGTCATTGTTTCTGATTTAAGAATGCCCGAGATGGATGGGATGCAATTATTGACTGAAGTCAAAAACAAACATCCCCAGGTGGTTAGGATCATTCTTTCCGGACAGGTGGAACAGGAGTCGACATTTAAATCCGTTCAGGTGGCCCATCAAAGCCTTTCAAAGCCCTGTGATGCAGATATACTAAAGCATACCTTAAACAAGCTTTTTGGCTTACGGAATTTGCTGGCAGATGAGTCTATTAAGCGCATCGTTTCCCAAACCGAAACACTTCCCAGCCTACCGGAAGTTTATACTGAGGTTATCGGCGAACTTCAATCCCAGGAACCGTCGGTTAAAAAAGTTGCCGAAATAATATCCACCGACCTGGCGATGACAGCTAAAATTTTACAGGTGGTGAATTCTGCCTTCTTCGGACTCGTCCGGAAAATCAGCAATCCCAAAGAAGCGGTCATGTTGTTGGGAACTGAAACCATCAAAGCGCTGGTTCTTTCGGTTAAAATATTTTCTGAATTTAATCAGAAAAAATTTACCTGGTTTAATTTCGACGAACTTTTCAATCACAGCATGTCGGTCAGTATGTTCGCTCAAACCATTTCCAAAAAGGAACAGTTGGATCAAAACCTGGTGAATAACTCCTTGATGGCCGGCATGTTTCACGATTTAGGAAAGCTTATCCTGGTGACCAATTTTCAAGAGCCCTATCAAAAGGTTCTGACTGAAGCCGGGAAAACAGGGCAAAATCTGTGGGATCTGGAATATGATATGTTTGGAACCAGCCACGCTGAAATCGGCGCTTATTTGATGGGTCTATGGGGGCTGGAATATCCGGTTATTGAAGCCATCGCTTTTCATCACCGTCCCGGCAAAAGTCTGTCCAATTCAACGGGGCTTTTAACCGCCGTTCATTTTGGTGATGCCTTTGACCGTTTAAAAAACGGCGCCAATGATCTGAACAGCGAAAATGGATTGCGGCAGCTGGATCGGGGATATCTGGACAACCTTGGAGTAGCCGGCCGGATAAATGATTGGCAAACGGTTTGTAAAAGACTGATAGAGAGGATTGTTTTATGAAAGAAAAAGTTTTGCTGGTAGACGATGATGCGATGGTTCTGGCGGGCCTTAAACGGCAATTACGGAATCAATTCAACATTGATACAGCGCTCAGTGGTGAGGAGGCCTTGAAGCAGGTGTTGGAGAATGGACCCTATGCGGTGATTGTATCTGATTTTATGATGCCGGGAATGAATGGAATTGAATTTCTGTCTCGTGTCAAAAAGTCCAACCCTGATACCGTCCGGATGATGCTTACCGGCACCGCTGATATGCCCACCGCCATTAGAGCGGTTAACGAAGGCAGCATCTTTCAATTTCACCCCAAACCATGTCCGTCAGATACGCTGTGCCAGGCAATTCAAAGTGCCATCGGTGAGTACCGCAAAGTGATTTCCGATCAAAAACAGTTGAAAAATTTTAAATCTTCACTCGCCGAGGCCAGCGCGGTTCAGCAAAAACTAATGCCAAAATCCGATCCCCGGGTCGATGGGTTAGATATCGCCGGTAGAAGCATTTGGTGCGATGAAACCGGGGGCGATTATTATGACTATTTATACCCCCCCACAAACGGCCATAAAAGAATCGGAATCGTGGTCGGTGATGTAACCCACCACGGTATTCCATCCGCTCTGCTAATGACTACGGCACGTGCCTTTCTCAGAGAAAGGGTCGATACCCCCCCCAGTGAGTGCGCTGCGGTCATTACCGATGTAAACAAGCGGCTTGTGCGGGATATCGAAGAGCTCAATTTGTTCATGACGATGTTTTACGGTGAAATTGACATTAAAGAAAAAATGATTCGTTGGGTGAAAGCCGGACATGAGCCGGCGATTCTTTATACCCCGGCAGCAGATTCATACGAGTTGCTGGCAGGCGAGGGATTACCGCTGGGTGTCATGGAAGATGCGATTTACAAAGAATCCCAGAAACAGATCAGCTCCGGACAAATCCTTTTAATCGGAACCGACGGCATCAAAGAAGCGGTTGACACTCATGGAGAGATGTTCGGCAAAGAGCGGCTGCTAAATGTTATACGGGGCTACGCGGAGCAATCCGCCAGAGAAATCCTGGACAAGGTATTTGAAGCTTTAAATGATTTTCGTCACCCCCTTGAACCGGATGATGACGAGACCCTGGTCGTCACAAAAATTCTTTAAAGTGGGTGGATGTTCGTCGCTCAGCGGTTATCCCCGGGCTTTTCGGCGGTGTCTCCGACGATAAAAGGGGAACATCGCATCCCGATGCTCATTTTCTGAATCCAGACTCTCGCCATGGTGATGGTTTCCCCATCCAGGTTGACAATGTTAGGCAACTCCTCCACATAAGCAATATCGGCTTTATAAAACTCGTAAAAAAAGTTATGGGTACTGTACGGATCTGCCACCAATATGATCTTTTCCCGATCATAGGGGTGCCGTTGTGGTGATCCTGAAAAAGCAACATGGGTCGATCGCAGCGCTTTCCGATCTTTGGGTCGCCGGTAGGTTTGGATTTCAAATTTAACGGCTTCCTGGGGTTGTTTGGTGATCGACATGGATGAATCTCCTTTCAAGAATGATATGGGATTATCGGGAGAATCTATGGAAATATTAAAAGGTTATCAAAAAAAATATCTAAAAGGGCTTGCCCACGGATTAAAGCCGGTGGTTTTTATCGGACAGAAAGGTTTAAGCCGCAACTTGATCGGCTCGATTAACGATGCCCTCGATACCCACGAACTGATCAAAGTAAAATTTGTTGAGTTTAAGGAAAAGCAGCAGAAAACCGGCATGGCCGAGAGCATTGAAGCCGCAACGGATTGCCGGCTGGTGGGCCTCATCGGGCACACAGCCATTTTTTATCGACGGCACGCTGATCCGGAAAAACGTAAGATACAGTTGCCGCATCGATAGAAAAAAACTCCAGCCTAACTATAATCCATCTCAAAACGAGTAGACAATGGTTTTAGGTTGGCGCGTTGTTCCGTTGAGCCCGTTAAGCCCGTTGAGCGCGTTGTTCTGTTAAAACCGGTAAAACATCTGATTTTTTACGGGTAAACAGGACAAGGCGCTAATGGGCAACTGAACAAAGCGCTTAACCGATCAGGTCTTGCCTTAGGCAAGACCTGATCGCTTTTGGATATCAGTCCGCCTGGGAGGCATTGAAATCGCTTTCGGCCGGGTTGGGATAAATAACGATTCGATCCCCCGGATGAATCGGTTTTTTTCCGTCCAGCCGGTTCCAGATCATCAGCGCCGGTAGTGGCACATTGAAGCGTTCGGCAATGACGGTCAGGTTATCGCCTTCTTTGACCACATAGACCCGTTCTTGATTTTCTGCTACCCACTGTTGAACCAACTCTTTGAAGCGGGTATAAAACCCGTCGGCCGCGCCTTTTGGAATTAACAGCGAATGCATCCCGGCTGCGAGGAAGTGGCCCCGGATTTCCGGATTCAGGTCTTTGATGGCCTTAAAATGGGTGTTGGCTGCCTGGGCGACAATATGGATGGGCGTATCCTGAAAACATTCAACATGAATCCGGTCAAAGCTTAACGGTGGATAAAGGTCCTGGTCGGTAAATTGAAAACCGAATCGCTGCGGGTCCGATAAAATTATCTTGGCTGAGATAATCCGGAAGATATACCGCTGGGTTTCCAGCGGCAGGTAAAGCTGGTAATAATCATTGGTTTTCTGGGACACAATTTCGGTTTGCAGACCCAATTCTCCCATATTATAGGCCGCGGCGGCAAGGGTCCAGGAGCCCAGCATTTGGTAAAGCTCCTTAAAATAATTAATGGCAGCCACAGTGGATGCAAATATATTGCGCCGTTCGTCGATTTCCGCGTTAATTCTTAGCCCGTATTTTTGGCCGGTGGACCTTAAAAATTGCCAGAAACCGATGGCCCCCTTCGAAGAGCCCACATGCGGCCTCAACGCGCTTTCGGCAATCGCGACGTATTTAAGGTCATCAGGCATTTCGTTTTCGCTCAGCATTTTTTCTATTATGGGTAGATAGCGGGTGGTGCGTTTTATCCACAGAACCACCTGCGGTCGATCCCAGATGGTGAGCAACAATTCCTTTTCAAGGCGTTCTTGCACCTCCTGGCTATCCAGCGGAACGGATTCACCGCAAAAGTCTATCGGCTCTGTGATTTTTACACCGGCCATCAGCGAGGGCCAGGTCGAAGAGGGTGGCATTCCCAGTTCCTGTGCGACGGCTATACCCGTAACCGTCAGTATGATCAAAAGGGATGTCAAAAGCGTGCGTTTCATATTTGCCTTAAAATGCATTTGCGGTGCGTACAGAAGAATATAACGTCAATATTCCCACAATCACAAAGAAAATCCCGGCACCTATTCTGATATAATTTGTAGGGATCACACGGCTGATACCGGCCCCGAAGACAACTGCAATCAGCGAACTTAACACCAGCGCTCCGGCGGAACCCAGGAATACTGAAAGCCGGGAGTTGCAATCGGCCGAGAAGCAAAAAGTTGCCAGTTGAGTCTTGTCTCCGAGTTCAGCTAAAAAAATTAAACCAAAAGTCGTAAACAGCATTTTAAAATCCATAGGGTCCTCATATTCTTTCATATTTTTGATTTTTGATTTCGGATTTTGGATTGAGTGATCGATCAAATCGCTGGGCATCGACCCCGGCAATTTCAATCCCCAATCCAAATTCCAAAATCCAAAATCGAGGTTACAGCGCTCTCAGATATTCCGGCTTCAGCGGGACCTTGCCTTCCAGAGCATCGTCAATCAACTGGAGAGTAGTTTCTTTGTCTTTTGGGAATCTGGCCCTGATCGGCAGGTAGTTTGAAGCGTGATTGGCATGGAAAAGTCCGCTGGTCAGATCTGTACTGGCAATCATGGTTCTTAATTCAGACAGCATTTCCCGGGGCTCAATCAATCGAAATTTCCCGGAATCATAGTCATCAAACAAAGGCGTTCCGGGTATGAGCATCAGGCTTAGTGCGCCGACATAGTTCGGATCGATAGCGGATAGCACGCGCCCGGTCTC
>JASFIX010000298.1:0-5701 GCA_050122435.1 Desulfobacterales bacterium | reverse complement strand
ACCTGGTCATCAGCCCCTATCCGGATCAATACGAAGAACATACCACAACCGACACAGGGGTTGATATTTTTATCCGGCCCATTCGGCCTGAGGATGCCTCCCTTCTGGTTGAACTTTTTGAATCACTTTCACCACGTAGTGTATATCTACGATTCTTCACGCCCCTGAAAAGTTTGCCGACTAGTATGCTGGCCCGGTTTACCCAGATCGATTATGACCGTCATATTGCACTCGTTGCCATAGCAGAATCGCAGCCGGAAGAGAAAATGCTTGGCGTTGCCCGAGTCATTTTAGGTAGAAGTCACAATGAAGCTGAATTTTCGGTTGTCGTGGGTGATCCGTGGCAGGGAAAGGGAATCGGCGTGGCCCTGCTGCAGCGTTGTCTTCGAATTGCCAAAGAACGTGGAATTCAAAAAGTGAATGGAGCTGTTCTGGCTGAAAATACCCAGATGCTGGCGTTAGGGCGAAAATTAGGTTTCACCATTAAAAAGGAAAAGGATGTCCCCGAGTATGAATTGAGCATCGATTTCGGGAAAAATTGAGTGATCGATCCCTTTATTTATGTTGGAGAAAAATGGTGCAAGGATTTATCTACTAAAGAATCCGTTAAATATGGCATTGGTGTAAAATATTACGAACCATATTAATCTCTTAATTTTTCAAATTTTTGTCCCCTCAAACCGATTGTCCAAATAAGAAATAAAAATTCCGATTTATCATCAAAACCAGTCACACCAGTTCAGACTTTAATTCCCTCCTTTATATTTATTCTAATTTATTTCAACGACTTATAGTTTGGCACGTCAATTGCTAAATTATTTATTACTGTTACGATTCTTTTACTGAAAGGAGAGTGAAATGAAAGGACGGGTCAACCATCAACTAAAAAATAGTGCGGCTAATTTCGCTACAACTGGAACCATCACGAACCTGTACGATTTGATTGGTGCATTAAATAAAGAAATTCAACCCAACCATGACAATTTGATCACGGCGATTGTGGCTGATTTAATTGGAACAGGACACATAAAATGGATAAGGCCCAGAAAGAAATTTAAAAGGTTTGACTGTTAGGTACGATCTTCATTTGAAGTATTATCTAACAACGAAGAGAGTAAAAGATGGAAAAAATAGATAAAAACAAAAACGAGAACATAATAATTTTTATTATGATTATCCTTGTATGGATAACCTATATATTTGGATTGACGTATCTTGCCTGGATCAAACCCTATTTTTAAGCATTTTATTCAACCACTAGATTGCGAATGTAAAAAAGGAGAATAAGAATATGTTTGATTTAGTTCCATGGAAAAAAAGACCAAAAAGGGATATTTCGAATCTTCACCGCGAATTTGACGATTTGTTCAACCGTTTCTTCAGGCGGGATTTTGGAGTGCCTGGTGATCCGCTCGGAAAAGGACTCTGGTTTCCGACGACGGATATTTTAGAAGATAAAAAGAAAATAACGCTGAAAGTCGAAATCCCCGGAGTCGAGGCTAAAGATATCGATGTGTCTCTAGATGGAAGGCGGCTGACAATTAAAGGCGAAAAAAAACAGGAAAAAGAGGAAAAGGAGGAAAATTATCACCGCACGGAGAGGACCTACGGACAGTTTCGGCGAACCATCGAACTTCCTGCTGAAGTTGATCCATCAAAAGTTGATGCATCCTATAAGCGCGGTGTGCTGAAGATTGAACTAAAGAAGACCAAAGAATCGCATCCTAAAAAAATTGAGGTAAATAGATAGTTAAATATACAACCTTTTAAAAGGGAGAATGCTACCATGATTTTCAGACGAATTCATTATCCAACATTGAGGAATACATTCGAGGAATTGGAAAGAATGCGCACAGAGATGGATCGATTGTTCGGCCGAGCAACAGGAAGTATCTTATCTCGAACTACTGCCGGCGTATTTCCGTTAATCAACTTAACCGAAAATAAAGAAAACTATTATGTCAAGGCCGAACTTCCAGGAGTCCGGTCAGAAGAATTGAACATCTCGGCAACCGGTAAAAACCTGACCATCTCGGGGGGGCGCAAAATCGCCTCGGAAGGAGATGATGTTAGGTATCACCGCAGGGAGCGAGAGGCCGGAAATTTCAGCCGTGCCATTACGTTGCCGGGTGAAGTAGAAGTGGATAATGTGGAAGCCAGCCTGGTGAACGGAGTTTTAACTGTCAAAATTCCAAAGGCCGAGGCAGCGAAACCCAAACAGATCACGGTCAAATAATTTGAGTAATACCATATTGATTTAGAGGAGGAATTCACAATGACGGATACCGAAACCAAAGAATTGCAGGCCAAAGAAAAAACGCAGGTTACGACTCCGGCCGAGCAAACCATGCCGGGGATCGTTTTCACACCGGCTGTCGATATATTTGAGACCGACAAGGAAATTATTTTGCTGGCCGATATTCCGGGGGTCGAAGCTAAGAATTTAAACATTGATCTGCGGGATAATACTTTGACTATTACAGGCGTAATTGAACCTGTAGAAGGTGCTGATGAGGAAGACATCCTGATCGAATATGAGATCGGTACTTATTACCGGCAGTTTACACTGTCTGAAGTTATCGATCAGAGCAAGATCGATGCCCAGCTAAACGACGGGGTGTTGCGATTACATCTGCCAAAAGTAGAAAAAGCAACGCCGAGGAAGATCACTGTTAAGGCCGGATAAAAATCTATTATTTAGCTTTCCTTAACATCAACAGGAAGCCGGGATATAAAATATCGTCTATATCCCGGCATTTAACTGAGCCTCAGAACCTTGCAATAATCCTCGTATTCCATATTGTATTTTTCCCAAGAAGGTAAAAAATTAGATGATAATTATACTTTATCAAGTGAATTTTAACATTTATTCAAAAGGTTAGAAATCCGTTTTAGGTATTGGTACATTTGTTGCTTTATCATTCTATGTTCCAGTTTAATAAATCATTGAAGGGTCTTGCTATCATTCCGTTTGATTGCTCATGTCGGTCTCCAGGCCTTTGATATTCCGTGAAATGACTTGGTAGGTCGGCAATATACAGGGAACCAGAATAAAATAGGAGCTTCGAATCAATGATACCCAAAAATATGGAAACATTCATAGACACACACATTCCTGAGGCCGCCCTTAAAAACCGCACCCAGCGGGAAAATGGGAATTGTTTTCTGGAGCTCGGCTATATGGATGAGCATCTGCTCTCGCGCATGGGGATCAATTGCGATCGCCTTGGACCCAGATTGGTTGCATGCATGTGGGACGAGGCCAGCCCTTTAGAAGTCGGCGGCTTTCTGGTGGTCGATAACTTGGCGATGGGAAGCCCGTCCATGGGCGGAATCCGCATGCTGCCCGACATCACCCCGGCTGACATTCACAATCTGGCCCGCGGAATGACCCTCAAAAACGCGGCAGCCGATCTGCCCTACGGCGGCGGTAAAGCCGGAATTGTGGTCGAGCCTGACGAGTCTCCGGAAAAACGCACCCAATTGGTAAGAAGATTTGCACGCCTGCTTCGCCGTTACCGGGACATCTATGTTCCCGGCCCGGACGTTGGCACCAATGATGCCGACATGAAAACAATTGCCATCGAAAATGGTATCGACAGTGCGGTGTCCAAGACCGCCGATATGGGCGGCAACCGCATCGATCAATTGGGAGCCGCAGCCGGAGGGCTAATTACCGCGCTTGAAAGACTGCTCGAAATCATGCCACGTCTAACGGTCCTGCCTCAGTTCGGGCAATTAAAGGTGCCTTTCCCTGAGGAACTTACCATTCTTATTCAGGGTTTCGGAGCAGTCGGCGCACATGCCGCCCGGCTTCTGCTGGAAAAATTTCCAGCGGCAAAGGTTATCGGCGCCAATGACCTGCAGGGTTACCTTTATGACAAAAACGGCTTATCAATTGATAAACTTTTGTTGATTGCAAAGCAGAAAGGCCTGGTTACGCGTCAGTACTATGAGCAGGAAATCGCACCGCTGGGCCATCGCTACTCCACAAAATTTTCGACGGATGCGAATAACTTGTTGCGGGAGTCAGCCTTCTGTTTTATACCGGCAGCCCCCATCTTTAATTACCTGGGCGTGCTACCGGCAGAAGTCTGTTCGATGAGCGTGGACCGTATGGGAAGTTGGTCGCTGATCATTGAAGGTGCGAACACCTACTCACCGGACCCGAATCGCAAAGCATCCCGAATCCGTATGGAACAGGAAGTTTACCGCCAAAAAGGGATCATGATCGCCAACGACTATCTGGTCAACTCCGGTGGTGTCATTTTTGCAGCCCAGGAGCACATTATCCCAACGCCCGCACACCTTCAAATTCCTCCTAAAATGCTCGGAAAGCGCAAGGCTGTCGACAGCTGGCTTGCTGAAAATGCAGCCGAATTTAGCGAAATCTCCGCCAGGCGCCTGGAAGCCGGTATGGTCTTCAGAGAAAAGTCAATTCGACGTAACATGACAGAACTGGTCGACTTGCTCTCTTCTGATTCAGAGCTGTTGCCCTGCCAGGCTGCAGAACGCATCAGTCTAAATCGGCTGACCGCAAGAGAAAAACAGCGCACAGCCAAAGACATCATGGAACCCATGTCCACCCTTGGCATACAGGCTACGCTGACGGAGGCTGCAACACTGATTGTCCGATCCCAGAGCCATATTGTTGGCGTGCTTTCACTGGATGACAGGCTGGCGGGTGTCATCACCACCTGGGATATTACCCAAGCCGCGGCCGAGGGGGGTGTCGAAGACAGGGTAGAAAAGATTATGACCCGGAAGGTGATTTCGGCAGATCCCACAGACAGTATTCTGGATATTGTAACCAATCTGGAACAAAACCAAATTTCCGCCATGCCGGTTGTGGAAAATGGAACCGTTTTGGGTATGGTCAGCTCAGACCTGTTGGCTCAGCGTTACCTGCTGCGACTGTTGCGCTCGCATACGAAGATGTCTTGATGAGATAACCGACGACAACGCTTTCTGCCGGAAGAGATGAGATATTCGTGAAAAATTCGCTGATACAGTTTGTCAATGTATTTAAAGAATTTGGTGCCAGCCAGGTGCTAAGGGGCGTCAACCTGAGTATATATCAGGGAGAGGTGACCACGATCATTGGAAAAAGCGGTGTGGGCAAAAGTGTGCTGCTCAAGCATATCATCGGCCTGATCTACCCTGATGCCGGGGAAATCTTCATTTACGGTCGGCCGCTGTCAAAGATGAAAAAAGCAGAGATCGACAAGCTTAAAGAGAAATTCAGCTACGTATTTCAGGATGCGGCCCTTTTTGATTCCATGACCGTCTACCAGAACATTGCCATGCCACTGCAGGAAGGGCTATCTTTACCGAAATTGGAGATTAAAAAACGGGTAGAGGACAAACTAAAACTTTTTGAACTTGAAAAAGTTCATGAAAAGTATCCCAGCCAGGTCTCCGGGGGCATGAAGAGGCGGATTGCCCTGGCAAGGGCACTCGTAACGGACCCGGAGGTGGTCCTGCTGGATGAACCTACGACAGGCCTGGATCCTATCCGCAGAAACGCCGTTTACAGCATGATTGTCGATTTACAGCAGAAATTCAACTTAACAGTCGTGATGATCAGCCATGAAATTCCGGATATCTTCTATTTTTCCCAGCGGGTCCTGATGTTGGATGATGGCAAAATCCGTTTCGAGGGCACCCCCCAGGAAATTCGACGGTCTTCTGATCCGGTGGT
>JASFIX010000297.1:0-5707 GCA_050122435.1 Desulfobacterales bacterium | reverse complement strand
AAAGCGGCAGTCGCCAAAAAGAAATTGCGCGATTTGTTAGACAAAAGGGAAGCTCAGGGGAAATTCAGTTGGACGCTGTGCATCTTTCCCACAGCCGAGTTGGCAAAACATGCACACATCACTCAAAAATCGTATTCAACGCAAATTGTCAGGGCATGTTTTCTAAATACGACGTCTCCAGTGGTAAAATGGCAGGGCATTTATAAAAAGGCCCAATTAATTAAACAATGGCTTAATCACCTGCCAGTTGCTGGTTTGCATGTGGAATCTGAAAACGTAGACTTGCACATCTCACTTGGCGAAAATAGAAAATGGGTCGGCATATCGGGCCGCAATATTCCCAGTTTTGAAATATTTGTCTCGCCGGATTGGCGTGGTACCCGAGGCACCTATTATGCGGACCAGCCGTCCTATCGAAGTGGTAATTATGTGAAAGGCGTTCGTCTGAAATTTGAGAAAGGCAGGCTCTCAAAAATTGGGGCCGTAAAAGGGCAGAATTTTGTCAGACAGCAACTGAAGATGGATAAAGGTGCCGGTCGCCTGGGTGAATTTTCGCTAACGGACAAACGATTTTCACGAATCAACACATTTATGGCCAACACGCTTTTTGATGAAAATTATGGCGGCAAATATGGCAACTGTCACATTGCGTTGGGATCTTCCTACTCAAATACGTATGCCGGAAATCCGCTCGATTTGACAAAACAGATGAAGCGCAAGCTTGGCTTCAACCAATCCGCGTTGCATTGGGATTTTATCAATACTGAGAAAAAACGGGTAAGCGCCTATTTAAAATCCGGTAAAAAAGTAACGATTTACGAAAATGGAAGATTTAAATATTGAAACGAACCCTGTTTCAGGCACTCAATTCACGTTTCGGTGGGGCTGTTGTCAGTTTTTTGACCGACTCCACCAGATCCCTCAGCGGAAATGGTTTGGAAAGGACTGCATCAAAACCCGAATCTTGAGTCTGCCAAGGTGTTCCTGAAATGCCGAGAATAGGAATGGAATTTCTGCGAGAATTACGGATATGCCGAACTACCCCTCTACCATCAAGTCGCGGCATGCGCAGATCGGTAATTACCATATCATAGCTGCCGTCATCAAATTTTTTAATCCCTTCAATTCCGTCGAACGCTGTTTCGACGATATGGCCGAATCTGGTCAGCGCCTCCTGGATCACGCCCAGAATGCCTTTTTCATCATCGATCACTAAAATCGTGCACATGATTCTTTCCTTAAAATCAGTTGGTAATTAGAAGTGATTTCAAGCTTTATCAATAGCCCCTAACCGGCTCAACACATATCATAGTCGTAAAACAGGCCGTATGTCAACAATATGTTGTATAATTAGAGATTATTAACCGCAACATATGGTATTTTAAGCCGATTTAACAATCTCATGCGTGTCGCACCGGCCGGGATTCAGTGACCAGCGAATGGGCCAGATACAGCACCGAATTTTCACAGGGCCTGTTTCTTGACCGCGTATAAAAGATCATGTCCAATTAAATTTTCAGGAAGGGTAAAAAAAGGGAAGTCTTCAAAACTATACTTGAATAAACTCGATTAAGTGTCAAATCGGATTACACCCGTTTTTCAAATTCGACCGCACAGAGTTATCAACAATCAGCATCTAACTGTAATCTAATAAAAATAAATATGGCCGATAAACATATCCATTTATTTCATTAACTTACCGAACCAAAAATTTTTATCTAAAATTTCAGGCAGATTCGCAGTTATCAACACGTTATCAACAATTTGAGCCGCAAGGCCAAACTTGCGAAAACGTCATTTTTGTGGGATTTTCTAACGGAATGAAAATAGTAATTAAAAATGAGGACGCTCAAATTCACCGTATTAATCGATGAGGAAAAGGGTTTTATAGTGGTTGTCAAAAAAACGTTCCGATATTGAACGTTTTTTTCTACAACCACTTATGCCGCGTTTCCTTAATTCGGAACAAAATTATGAAAAGCGGTATAAACGCTATAAACTGAAAAAGCGCCGAAGAGAATCAGCGGCGCTTTTCCAAACCCAATCCGGCTGGCTTATTCAACCGGCCTCATCCGAATGGTGGATGACTTACAGGTCTTTCCGGAGTTTAAACTGGGAATAGACGATTAAATCACTCTAAATCTTGAACTTTCCAAAATCCTCCGGTGACAGGCTTTCCAAATAGTCAGCCCATTTTTTCCCTTCTTCACTGGTGTCCAAAATTTCGGCTTCACCATCTCCAATTTTCGATTTTTGCATGACTTCATCCGATACATAAATCGGTGCATCAAATCGAAGCGCCAAGGCAATTGCATCGCTCGGTCGTGCATCCATTTCAAAATTGGCGTCTTCGGAAATAAAATATATTTTGGCGAAAAAAGTGTTATCCTTTAAATCACACACTTCTATTTTTGAAATCGAAATATTTAAAAGGTCCGTAAAATTCTTGAAAAGGTCGTGGGTCATAGGACGTTCATATTTTATTTTTTGGAGGGCTGACGCGATTGAAGTGGCTTCTAGCAATCCAATCCATATCGGCATCGCCTGATCTGTTTGTTCTGATTTCAATATAATAATCGGCGTGTTTGAGGCTGGATCAATGGTCAAACCCGCAATGCTCACCTTATGCAGCATAATTTTTAACTCCTTTCAACCCTCCAGTGGAGGATTCGACATTTATCACTCTGCCTAACAGCGAATGTGAAAAGCCTTTATCGATGCGAACGCCGACCATTTTACCGGTTAAGTTTTCACAATCAATCGCCGGGTCATCCACATAAAAATTGACGATCTTATTGGTGGATGTACGCCCGGTCCACTGCAGGTCTGGGCCATTCTCAACTGGCTGGTCAGATACCTGTTTTTTGCTCAATCCGTCCGTCAAAACCAGCGGGGTGGATCCGACCAAATCTTCATTTTTTCGTTTGGTGAATTTCTCCTGCAACTCCAGAACAATTTGCAGTCTTTTTCTGATGATCGGCTCCGAAAGCTTATCGGGTAGCTTAACGGATGGTGCCTGGGGGCGATCAGAGTATTGAAAGGCAAAAAGTCCGTCAAATTCCACTGTTTTAATCAGTTGCAGCGTCTGTTCAAAATCAGCCTGACTTTCGCCGGGAAAGCCGACAATGATATCCGATGTTATCGCTATCTGAGGACAAGTATCCCGCAGTTTCATCACTTTGTCAAGGTACTGCTCCCGGGTGTATTGGCGGTTCATACGCTTTAAAACCCGGTTTGATCCGGATTGAACCGGCAAATGAATATGGGGGCACAATTTATCAAGATTTCTGAAAGCCGCAATAAGATCCGACCCTAGATCCTTGGGATGGGAAGTGGTAAACCGAATTCTTAAAATCCCTTCGACCTCGTTTATCATGGATAAAAGCTCGGAAAATGTGCACAGATTCTGATTTTTACCATAGCTGTTTACATTTTGTCCCAGCAAAGTGATTTCCCTTACACCGGTTTTTACCAGGCTGTGAATTTCCCTCAGGATACTTTCAGGCAGGCGACTGGCTTCGCGTCCGCGTACGAAAGGAACCACGCAATAGGTGCAATGGTTATCGCAGCCTCGCATGATGGTCACGAATTTGGAGACCTCGCTTTCATCCCGGGATTCAACAAGAGATTCAGGAATCCGTGGATCTGCATTCATATCCACATCAACGATCCGGCAACGCCGGGTGTCGATTTGTTTAATCAGGTGCGGGAGCCTGTCAATTGCCTGCGTTCCAAAAACGAGGTCAACCGCGGGCATGCGATCCAGGATTCTTTCTCCTTCCTGCTGAGCCACACAGCCGCCAACAGCAATGATGAGTCCTTTTTTATCGCGCTTCATTCTTGCAAGCCGACCCAGCAGGCTGAAAGCCTTTTGTTCCGCCTTGGCCCGGACCGTACAGGTATTGACAATGATCAGATCCGCCTGGGCCATTGATGCGGTTTGTTCATATCCTAAAGCTGCCAGCCGAATGGCAATCTGCTCTGAATCGTAAACATTCATCTGGCAGCCAATCGTATGAAGGTAAATGTATTTTGAATTCATTTAAAAAGTGCCATCTTACTAAATACCGAGTTTTTGAAGCCACTTCTAGCCTGATTCGGAAGATTCAGTCGCAATCCGCTGAATCAGAATCTCTTTTTTAAGATCCTGCAAGATCCGGTCGACCTGCTCTTCGCATCCCGGTGCAATATGAACTTTAATGATCCCCTTTATCGGGTTAGTGGTTCTCATGCCGGCAATACCATCGTAGGCTTCAAAAATAAATTTTATAAAAGCGATTTGCCTGCGATCCACGCGGTAGTGTCGTATTATCGATTTCAAGCGATTCCTTTGTAACAATAGCGTTTAGACGGTTTCAAGTTCCTGGTTCCCGGCTTCTTGCTTCTGGTCATTGGTTTCTGGCTTGCAGCCAGAAGCAAGGAGCCAGCAGCTATAGAGCTGGCACCCGGAACCTGACAGCTGTATGCTGAACTGGGCTCATTGGGCGCAACATTATTGAGTATAACCACATCTATCCTATTTGCAATAAAAAAGCCCTGAACGCAGATGGATCAATTATGGCTTGTTCATTCGGTGGTTTTAAGATATAGGGCCGACCATGAAAAAAAAATGGCATATATTGCAACCCGATGAGGTGGTGATAAAAAAATTGAGTGCCAGCCTGCAATGTCATCCGATCACCGCCTCAGCCCTGATCAACCGTAATCTGACATCTGCCGAAACGGCTTCAAATTTTCTGACCCCCTCATTGCACCAGGTTCGTTCACCTTTTGATCTGAAGGATATGGATGCTGCAGTACATCGCATCTACCAGGCCATAACAGGAAATGAGAAGATTCTGATCTTCGGTGACTACGACATTGACGGTATCTCCGCCACAGCCGTGCTGCTGGATTTTTTGCGAACCATCGGCGCCGACGTGACCTATTATATTCCCCACCGCATAAAAGAAGGTTACAGCCTGCAGCGACAACATATCGTCAAGCATGTCCTGCCCAACCGAATCCGATTGGTGATCACGGCTGATTGCGGAATCGGAAGCCATGAAGCCATTATCGCAGCCGGCAACTCGGGCATCGACGTAATTGTTACCGATCATCATGAGGTTCCTGAAAAGATTCCACCGGCTGCAGCCGTGCTAAACCCTAAACGCCCGGATTGCATATCCGGCATGGAAACACTTGCCGGTGTGGGCGTGGCGTTTGCACTCATTATCGCTTTACGAAAATATTTGCGGGATCAAAATTTCTGGAACAACGACCGCCTTGAACCCAATTTAAAAAATTTTTGCGATCTGGTGGCCCTGGGAACCATTGGTGATGTCGTTCCTCTGGTTGGCCAAAATCGCATTTTTTCAAAAGTGGGACTGGATATTATAAATTCTGATGCGCGCCCGGGAATCAAGGCACTGTGTGAAGTGGCGGGTATCTCTCAACAACCGGCCTTTGCGGAAGATGTGTCCTTCAGACTGGTTCCGCGCTTAAACGCTGCCGGCAGGATGGCCCACGCTTCCCAGGCATTGCAACTGCTGACAACCGACAATATTGCCACAGCAAGACAACTGGCGCAATCGCTGGACGAACTCAATTACCGGCGTCGCGAACTGGAACGATCGATTCTGCAGGGCATCCTGGAAGATTACCAGCAACAACCGGATCTTCTTAACAACCAAACACTGGTAAAATGGAATCCCACCTGGCATCAGGG
>JASFIX010000296.1:0-5709 GCA_050122435.1 Desulfobacterales bacterium | reverse complement strand
AAAAAAGAGATTGCTGACGCGCAACTCGGCAGCGTGAAGTGATGCCATCGGCATGCTAACGAAATGCTGATACTTTCAATTCTTTTTTGGATTTTGACATCAAAGATGATTATTATAAACCAAACACTTTATCGTTTGAGAGGTAACCTAAATGAATAATATGGTCAGTAAAATAAGTTTGGTGTTTGCCGCGGGCGTTTTGGGTGGTCTGGTCAACAGCCTGGCGGTTTGGATTTTCGGAGAATACGGTATTACCGCAGCACTGGGCGTAAAAATAGCCCCTAAGCTTTCGGCGGGTTGGTTATACCCGCGGCTGGTGTGGGGCGGCATCTGGGGCTTGCTGTTTCTTTTGCCGATGCTGAAGGCGCGCATATGGTCCCGGGGTTTTATTTACAGTTTAGGCCCAACACTGGTGCAGCTTTTCGTTGTTTTCCCGATCAAAGCAAACAAAGGTATGATGGGCTTAGACTTGGGGTTACTCACTCCGCTTTTTGTGGTGATTTTTAATGCCATCTGGGGATGGTCTGCTGCTATCTGGCTGCGATGGGCAGGCAAGTAATAAATTCAGTGATTATAATCAGCAGCGACAGAAGATTTCACAACATCGTCTCATGCATATCTGACATGGAACAGATACGATTTTACAATTAACGGCGTTTTATGATATATAGAACCGAGGATGTGCTCAACCGGAGCTCAATCTCATACTTAGAGTTCGTTCTTATAGAATATTCTTCCGGCTATTCCTGCTGATATTTTGATTCGATTCTCAATTTTCAAATCGCTTTCTCCCTGAAATTGGTGTTGGTTTTCCTCAAACGTTGATGCTTGAATTTGGAAAAGATTCAAATATAGAGGTATCAACATGTCACAAAAATCAAAATTTTGGGGTATATTCACTGGTATTGCAGTAATGGCGGCCATTTTCATGCTTCTTTTTAATGTTAAAGGAACAAGGGATAAAGTATGGCAGCTCCTTGAACCGGATATGATTGCGGAAAATGCCGAATTAAAAAATAAAAATGCCCGTTTAAGCAGCAAAATTGAAGACTTAGAAACGCAGAACCGGAGCTTAAAGACGTATTTGGAGGCATACGAGAATAATTTCGTGGCGCTAAAAGATGTAGTGGGAAATTGCAGCCAGATTCAATCCATGTTTCCGATCGAACTTCCCGATGAATTGGCTAAAGAGCGCTTTGAAATACGCCAAATTTATCGTCAAATGCGAAGTGAAAAGAAACGCTGGGATAAATACCAACAGGAACGATACAAAAACATTTTAGAAACTACATTGGAACCCGCAATAGTAGAGAGTCAGAGCCTGGATTTAGAAAATGAAGAGAATCTGGAATATTTTCTTGAAATGGAAAACGCCCTGAAATTGCATAGAAGGCTGATACGGGACGTTCGAGTGTTTCATGATGAAATCCAATTTCAAAAAAAACAACACCATGCTCAACAGGAGTACGAGCTCTATGATCTAAAATTCAAGCTCGCTCCTTTTGCCAGAGAATCAGCGCTAGTAGACGCGTTACAACAGGCGATGAGCGCTCTAAGCGCCGGAATCTATGAACAGGAAGCGGTGGCGGTTTTGGATCGGATCGGTGACGAGTTTACAAAACCCATTCAGCATCTCTACGAAATGCAACTGGATACAACGGCATCTTTAGTCCTGGATAAGTACAATTATAATTTCTACACCGTCTTTGGAAAAAAATTAATGGATTACTCCGATAATTTGACTCAACAATCTTCAATCACTTTAGGACCTTCAGCGTTCCGAGAATTGGATTTTTTTAACCGATATTTGTCAGAAAGCTTATATGACCTTTATTATATAGGGCAAGAAGAGGCCATCGATCCGGCTCATCTTGATCTGAATGAATTAGAGCAAGTCCTAAACTCAAAGAATTAAAAAGTAACCATAATGGGCAGAGGATTTGGCATCATTGTCTCATTGCTTTATTGATTTATATTCTGCCCGATACAGCCGCAGCCGGCGTAACACCCACATGTTTCGCAATCTTTTTCGCCCCCATCAGGCCCTCGGGTTTTAAGTGCTCAATTATTTTCACCCGTGTTTCAACAGCCAGCGCATTGAAAATTCCAGAAGGTTCCAAATTCATGGCCTTACCTGTCGTCTTTTAAGTATTTTAGTATTTACTTAAATAATAATTATTTCAAATAATTGTCGCGCTATTTCTGCAAATTGGGATTTGTTTGCAGGCCTTTTATTCATCTCGTTTCTGGATCAAATCAAACCATGAAACTTGACAACCATAGACGACCGGTCTATTATTTGTTAGATACAAAAGTTTTCTGATTTTAACCACAATCTACGGTAAGAATGGCATGCAACCTAACACCAGAGACAGAATTATTGAAATCGGGGCCGAAATCATTCATCGCAAGGGATTTAACCATACCGGTATCCAGGAAATCCTGAATGCCGCCAATGTGCCCAAAGGATCTTTTTATAATTATTTCAAAAGCAAAGACGATTTTGGGCTTCAAATTATTGACTATTTTTTGGACCATTTTAGGCAGATTGCCAAAGAAACGCTGGAAGACACTCGGGTTTCGCCGCTCAGCCGAATTTATGCGTTTTTAACTGCGTTCATGGAATATTTCGAATCTCAAAATTATGCCGGCGGCTGCCCCATCGGCAATCTCGCACAGGAAATGGGAGATTTAAGTCCGGCCTTTCGCGAAAAACTCAGCGAAGCCATCGATATGATGATCGACGCTTACAAGCGGGTGCTGCAGGCGGCTCAAAACGATCGTAAGATATCAAAAAGCTTAGATATCCATGATACCGCCGCTTTTATCGTCGCCAGCTGGCATGGGGCCATCATACAGATGAAGTTGACCCAGAGTCTGACGCCTCTTAAAAATCACCGTCGATTTGTTTTCGATCATATTTTAAAAAAGTAAGCCCAATTGTTCAGTACTCAAACCGAAGTCGAATATCTTTTAATCAACTTAGACCGACCGGTCTAATTGAAAATTAGAAATTCAGATCCGCATTCTAGAAACTCAGAATAAAATATGTGAAGGCAAGGATTATGAAATCAGACCAAAGCAAAACCAAAAACGAACTCATAAGGGAATTAACAGCCCTGAAAAAGCAATTAGAGGAACACACAAGTTCTTTTGAAAAAGAATGTCAATTGCATGACCGTGCCGAAGAAGAACTTCGTCTGGCCCAGGTGATCATCGACAACAGCCCGGTGATCCTCTTTCGGCGGATGGCCGGTGATAAACCCCGCCTGGTGTATGTTTCCGATAACATCCGTCAGATGGGGTATACGTCAGAAGCGTTTCTTGAAGAAAAGATCCATTTTAGAGATATCGTCCATCCCGATGATCTTGAGCGTGTCGGTGAGGAAATAAAACACTACATGGAAGAAGACGTCGAAGAATATACCCAGTTTTACCGAATTATGACCCAAGACGGCCAGATCCGCTGGGTAGAAGACCAGACTTCGGTGGTGCGCGATGATCAAGGCAACAAAATATTTAATCAGGGCCTGCTGGTGGATATTACCAGCCGCAAGCTGGCTGAAGAAGAAGTGCGCAAAAGCGAAGAAAAATTTCGCCGCATCGTGGAAACTGCCGGCGAAGGATTTATCCTCATGGATGAGGATTTGAAAATCACCGAGGCCAACGACGCCTACTGCAAAATGCTGGGCTATTCCCGGGAGGAGATCCTGGGCAAAACCCCCCTTGACCTGGCAACGGATGAATTCAGGCAGTTTATGTTAGCCAATCGCGAGGAGATCCTCGCTAAAGAATATCGGGAGTTCGAGGGAACCGTAGTGGCCAAGGATGGCCGCCGTGTGCCGATTTTGATTCACGGCAATACCCTCAGAGGGGATCAGGGAGAGGTCATCGGCAACATGGCCTTTATCACCGATATGACCGAGCACAAAAAAGCCCTGGCACTGGCCGGGGAAGTTCAAAAAAGCCTGCTGCCCCAGAGCAAACCGAATCTGCATGGCCTTGATGTGGCCGGTCGAAACGTCTCCTGTGACGAGATCGGCGGGGATTATTTTGATTTTCTCTGGCGACGTGAAAATCCGGATGGCCCTTTCAGTGTCGTGGTGGGCGATATTACCGGCCACGGGGTGGACTCCGCGCTGCTGATGACCTCGGCCCGGGCGTTTTTGCGCATGCGCGCCTCCCAGCCCGGAACGATGTCTGAAATCGTAACCGCCATGAACAATCACCTGACCCGGGATGTGTTGGAAACAGGGCGATTTATGACGCTTTTTTATTTAACGGTGGATCCGCAAAAAGACCACATCAACTGGGTACGGGCCGGGCATGATCCTGCCATTTTGTATGACCCGCAACAGGACAATTTTACAGAACTCAAAGGAAACGGACTGGCGCTGGGCGTCGATGACGCCATTCAGTACACTGAAAATCGCCGCGATGGACTGACAAACGGGCAGATTATCGCCATCGGCACCGACGGCATCTGGGAGGCATTTAACAAAAGGGGTAAAATGTTCGGAAAAGCGCGTTTTAAAGACATTATCCGCCAAAACGCCAGAGCAGGGGCCGATGATATCCTCAATGCAGTTTACAGTGAAATCAATCAATTCATCGAAGGCCGGAAAACGGAAGACGATATCACCCTGGTCATCATAAAGGTGAATAAACCATAACCGTCGCCGCTACGGAGATTTCCCATGAAAGAAGAATTTGCAGATGTAGAAAAATATATGGATCTCATTATTGAATTTGCCTTAAAATATGGCTTTCAGGTGATCTATGCCATCATTATCCTGGTCATCGGTCTGATCATCGCACGCTGGTTGGGCAACATGATCACAAAGGTATGTGAATCCCGCAACCTGGACATTACCCTTAGCCGCTTTCTGGGTAATGTTGTGCGGCTGATCGCGCTGGCTTTTGTTTTGATCATCGTCCTGGGAAAATTCGGTATTGCAATGACACCGTTTATCGCAGCGATCGGTGCGGTCGCTTTTGGTTCCAGTCTGGCGTTGGCCGGGCTGCTGTCCAATTACGGTGCCGGCCTCAGTATTATCATTACCCGACCGTTTGTGGTAGGCGATACCATCGTTATCCAGGGCGTCAGCGGGGTGGTGGAAGAAGTGGGCCTGGCTGCCACCATCCTCTCCACCGAAGACGGTGAACAGATCACCATTCCGAACAAACACATCGTCGGCGAGATTCTGGTCAACTCATTTGAAAACAAAGTTGTCGAAATGAGCATCGGAATATCCTATGACGATGATGCGCAGAAAGCCATCGATACAATTCAAAAGGCCTTGCAGAAAATACCAGACATCGTTGCGGAACCGGCACCGCAAATCGGCATCGAGGCATTTGCCGACTCCAGCGTCAATATCGGCATGCGCTACTGGGTGCCGACCAAACAATATTTTCAAACCATGTATCAGACCAATCTGGCCGTCTACAATGCCCTGGAACAAGCCGGGATAACGATCCCCTTTCCTCAGCGGGACGTTCACATGTTATCCGAGAATCAGAGCTAGATCCGTTTGCAGCATGGGATAAGTTTCGGTTACTTGTCTAGTAAAAAACCAAAGGAAAAGGAGGAGGAATAATGACCCTTGAAGTCATTCGGGATGCATTGGCATGGTGCACCGTAATAAACTGGATAGCGTTGCTATGGTGGCTTTTATTTTTCATTTTTGCTCACGACTGGATGTACCG
>JASFIX010000295.1:0-5715 GCA_050122435.1 Desulfobacterales bacterium | reverse complement strand
ATATCGCTGACAATCACGATCTGATGGCGGGCAAGACCCATTTTCTGAAACGCCTGATCCAGAGTATGGGTGATACGTTCATGGGCGCAGCCCGGACAGAGAAGCGGCGGTCTTTCGGCATTTAAAAGGCTATTCATTGTTAATGGCCTCCTTGATCCGGGCGGGCGTGATCAGCCGGCCGTCCATTTGACCGTAAAAAGCAATTGGTTTCTGCGGTAGAATACGTTTTATTTCCCGGACGTATTGTCCCAGGTTCATCTCGACGACAACGATGCGCCTGGCGTAACGGGCTGCCTTCCGGATCACGTTTTCCGGCACCGGCCACAATGTTTTTAAGACCAGTAAAGAAACGGATTTGCCCTGATGCGCTTGCTCCTTGAGTACTGCTTTTGCGGCCCGGGCGGAAACACCATAAGCAATCAAAAGGGTATCGGCATTCTCGCTGTTATAAATTTCATAAAAAGAAAATCGGTCGATAGCCGACAGCAGTTTTTCCGCCAGGCGTTTCTGATTGCGGGCAATGACAACAGAATCGGTGGTGATATATCCGTCGGGCCCGTGGGTCGAGGAGGTCTGGCGAACCAGAACCTCATCTCCAATCGGAAGAAAATCGGGGACCTGTTGTCCCTTGTCAATATGAAACGGCAACAGTGGCTGATTTGGCGGCGCGGCGCGGCGCTCGACGATGTGCGGGGTGTCCAACCCCTGGAGATCAATGCTTTCCCGGGTCATACCGATTTCTTTGTTGGAAGCCACAAATACCGGGCAACGAAATTCCTCAGCCAGATTAAAGGCATGCATGGTCAACACAAAACAGTCTGCTACATCTACCGGAGCCAGAACAATAACCGGAAGCCCACCGCTGCTACCCCAGCGCAAAAAGTTGATATCTCCATCGGCCCCCCGCGTAGCCGAACCTGTAGAAGGTCCCAGTCGTTGCACGTCAATGATCACAATCGGAATTTCACTGCCGATCGCAAAGGAAATGTTTTCACTGTACAGGCTAATTCCCGGCCCCGAGGTAGCGGTCATCACTTTCAAGCCAGCCATGGATGCGCCCAGGCAAAATCCAATGGAGGCAATCTCATCCTCACCCTGAAGGCAAATACCGCCAAGGGGCGGCAGCAGGTTGAGCATGCTCTGGTAAATTGTGGTTGCCGGCGTAATGGGATAACCGGCAAAAAAACGGCACCCTGCTGCTATCGCCCCCCGGGCGACTGCTTCGTTGCCTTCTAATAAGCTGTATGCCATGTGAACTCCTTCGTCGTTCGGTTAGCCAGTTGTCCCGTTAACCCGTAAACCCGTTGAGCCCGTTAAGTCCGTAAAAAAAATTGTCTGTATTTCATTTTCAATTGTCGACCGGAAAACGGGCTTAACGGGCTCAAGGGGCCAACCTATAATTGCGGGATTAACCGGAAGGATTATATTGGTCTACTGCCTTTGATTAATCTAAACGCTTTGTATTGTAAACTACATCTTAAAAGATTTACGGGATTGTGGCTGTTTATCCCTATCACTGCTTCCAAACGTCCATTGGGAGCTCTTTTTGGCCGCTGCTTTTTCCTGCCACGGATAGCGGATGCGGGAGTGAAATGAGACCTCCAGTGCATCGACCAGGGCCCGCACAATTTTGGAGATATCACGGGTCGTCAGATCACATTCGCTGAACTGTCCGTCCTCAATCCGTTTGCCGACAATTAAGCGTACCATTTTTTCAAGCTTAAGTCGGGTAGGATCCTGCATCGTGCGCGATGCGGCCTCCGCCGCATCGACGATCATCAGAATAGCGGCTTCCGTACTCTGGGGTTTGGGGCCCGGGTACCGGAAATCGGTTTCATCAATGATTTCCCGTGGCTGGTCTTTGGCTGCCAAACTGAAAAAATATTCCAGGCGATGGGTCCCATGATGCTGCATAATCAGATCCACCACCGCTCTGGGCAAACCCGAATCCATGGCCATCTTCATGCCGGTTTTAACATGGTTTATAATCAGCTCTGTGCTTTCCCAGGGATCTAAATGGTCATGCGGGTTTTCACTGTTGAATTGATTTTCGATAAAGTTCCTGGGTGTCTCCATTTTGCCGATATCGTGGTAATAGGCCCCGATTCGTAAAAGCAGTGAATTGGCTCCGGTGGCTTCACCCACCACCTGCGATAGATATGCCACGGTCATAGAGTGCTGATAGGTGCCGGGAGCCTGTTTCTGCAAATTTTTTATCAGAGGACGCTGCAGATCCATGTAACGATTGAGTTTAAATGCGGAGGCCGTATCCCAGCTGATTTCCAGCAGTGGCAAACATAAAAGTGCCAGGGGACCGGCCACGAGACCGCCGGCAAAAGCCCATCCCAGGTCCTGTATCAAAGCCGGTTCGAGACCCTTTCCAGGAAGCAATATATTATTACCCAGCAGCGTAAAAGCCTCCGGGAAAACTGTCTGCCAATCCAGGCTGAAGGCCAGCACACTGACAGTGTTAACCAGTCCCACAATCAGGGAAGGCAGGATAATTTGCCAGCGCTTCTGTATATTGGCCGACACCAGTGCAGCGGCCAGTCCGCCGAAGATAAGATAGAGTACAACGGTATATTGAGGACCGGCAAAAAGGCTTACCAGAATGCTTCCCACCACGGCGGTACCGGTGGCTGTCAGCTTGCCGTGATTTAATGAAATCACCATTAACGGTAAAAATGCAAAGGGGATAGCATAGATCGGAAACGCGGTAAATAGAAGGCACCCTTTCAGAATAAATATGCAGAGGATCAACAGCGAAATCAGTGGGCGCTGCGGCGGTGCTTTGCGCGATCCGGTTGCCAACACCTTTGAAAGGAATAAATTATAAAATATGACCATAAATAGGACGGTAAACAGGATCCAGGGAATGTTTTGGTATATTTTTTTGATTTGCTGCTTTTGATAGACGTTTAACAGAAGCACATCCTGTTCGCTTAATACCTTGCGAAAAGGGATAAGGATTTCGGTGGCTTGAAAATGAAGCGTTTCAACCGGGTATTGGCGGTGAATTTTATCCAATCGGCGGGTATTTTCTTCTTGGTCGTATACCAGGTTGGGCAGCAGGGTCGCCTGGGCGATTTTTAAAACAGGCTCCAGTATGGATTCGTTTACCTGCCAGAAGAGTTGTTTAACTTTTTCCTGTAAGGAGAGCCTTGCTGTTTCAAGGGATATGAGTTCATCGACATTTGTTAATGCCGGTGCTGCCAGGGCGGAATCATGGATCTCGATGAATTTTTTGCCTTTTAATTTTTGGGGGTCACCTAAAATTTTGTTTTGAAGAATAGATTCTTCAACTGTTAAAATGCCGTTCAGCAGTTTTTTAAGATTGCGGTACCGCAGCACTTTGGACATGGTATTCGGGGAAACGGCCAAATCGAGTTCTGAGTTGATATAAGTAATCAATTCATCGATGCTTTTCTTGTGGCGTTTCTGGTAAGATAATAATTGCTTGGTCAGCGCTAGCATCTTTTTTCTGGATGCCTTGACCCTTTCAGGAACATAATTAAATACGGGAACATACTGCGAGAGGGCCTGGACCCGTTTTGAACTCAGGGCTATTTTCTGATCATAGCTGAAAGGCTGGCGGGCTCTGATTGTCAGTGATGAGATGCCCTGCGGTTGGGGGGGGTGAATGGCCAGATAGATGTTTTCGACAAAGCAAGCGAAAATCGTTAACAGGATTAAGGTGATGTTCAGAAATAATTTCATAATCAATTTGCCCGGCCCGGCCGGAGCTGCGAATTAGCTTCGTGTCGCCTCTGCAAAACAGTTACATGCAAAATTCGGGTGCTATCTTATAAATCCATGCGCTCCGAGTCAATCAAATCTAATACCTGAATCTTGTACCAAAATTCAGGTATTAATAAATAACAATTGTAAAGCCATCCGGGGCTCCTGTAACAATTGGGTTTAGGGCAAACTCAATCCAAGAAGAGGAAGTACCCAGACGGTAAAATAACAAAGAAAAATAACAAAAAAAGGCTCAGGGGTAAAGGTTTTAAAACAAATTCCGCAGATGGTGTAATAATCAACACATCAAAGGTATACGAGACACGCAGCGAGCAATTAACCTCATTTGGTTGGCTTTTATTTTTGATTAAATTCTTTAATTTAACAGCTGAATTTTGAAATCGCCGAACTTGGCTCGTGGATGATTTAGATAAATTAGCCAGTCTATCCGTACACAACTATTACATGCAAAATTCAGGTAATACCTTAATTTTTCCCTCTAAAAGCCGATATAGATATCATCAGTTATAAGACACTGTAATGCTTGACACTTTGGCCAAAATCTTGACTTTTAGCGGTCTTTCTGAGATAATTTATTGTAATAACATAATGATTTTATCATCTAGGGTGATAATTAATTCCCTGATTGAAGACACTTTTATGTTTCACATTCCGATTTAAAACCTTGGTTGCGATATTATCGGGTGTTTTTTGCTAAGGTTCTGAAAATGTGAAACGGCTTGAGCTGATATAGAGGAGGCAAATATGCTGGGTAGAACATTCGCCCGTTTCAAAAAGAAAAAAACAGACGAGACGGTCCTTGCGGCATCGCCAGATCAGAAAGGCCCGGTTGAGCCCGCCGGGCGGCTTGCAAAAATGCTGAGCGCCTCCGGCAGGGTGAGTCTGGCCTCCTTGCGCAAAATGTCCCAGGATAATGAAGCTGCGGTCTTTGAAAAATTAATACAGCGTCCGGTATTGGTGGGTTCTGCGATCAAGACCGGAATCATATCGACTCAATCGGGAATGGCCAGTGATGAACTCAACAGCACCCAAATTTTTGAACCGACCAAAAGTATGGGTGCTTCCCTGTCGGCTTCCGAAAGCTTAAAACATGCCGTATATCCGCTGGTTAAAGGTGAGTATCCTGCGACGCCCCGCGGCAGCTTTTATATCGGGCGCATCAACGGCAACGACATGATTATGCCGGATTATGCAATATCCAAGCGCCATGCGATTATTGATATCGAAGACGGCAAGTATTACTTACGGGATGCCGGTTCTACCAATGGCACCAAGATAAACGGCTCACGGATGGCTAAAAAGCGTGTGATGCTCAAAGATAAAGATGTCCTTGGCTTTGCCCGTTACGAATTTACCTTTCTTTATCCAAAATCACTTTACAAAATGCTGCGTGAAGTTAAATCATAGTATCGTGTCCGTAAAACTCAAGCTTCCAACTCCTTTTTCACGGCACGTCCAAACTTTTCGATTAAATACGGCTTCTTAATATATACTCCTGCGCCGATTTTCTGAGCTTCTTTCACGCGTTCGGATTCCGAATACCCGCTGGCGATAATGCTTCTTTGGCCGGGATGAAGTTTCAATATCTGCTTGTAGGTTTCAAGACCGTCAATGCCTGGGTCCATGATCATATCCAGTACGATTAAATCCGCTGAATGATGGACCAGATAATCCACCGCGTCTTCCCCGCTGGCCACCGTTTTTACCGCATATCCCAGTTTTTCCAGCATTTCAGAGGCAATTTGCCGCTGTTCCAGGACATCATCGATTATCAGGATGGATTCGCCGTTGCCTTTAATTTCTTCAAGACTTGCCAGTTCCAATTCCCTGGCCAGCTCTTTGCGAGTGACCGGAAAATAAAGGGTGATGGTTGTACCTTTGCCCTCCTGGCTTTTGATATCGATATAGCCCCTGTGATCTTTTACCGTGCCCCAAACCACCGCCATTCCCAGCCCG
>JASFIX010000294.1:0-5720 GCA_050122435.1 Desulfobacterales bacterium | reverse complement strand
GTGGCAAAAGTTAAAATCACCGTTCATATGTCAACCTGTGGAATTGCGGCCGGGGCCCGACAGGTGATGAGTGCCCTGGTAGAAGAAATTTCCAATTCCGATAGACCGGATATCGAGGTTGCCAGTTCAGGGTGTATCGGTCATTGTAAAAACGAACCCAACATCACGGTTGAAATTGGCGGTGGTGAGCCGGTGATTTATCAAAAAATGACTCCCGAAAGAATGCGGCAGGTATTTCAGAAGCATATTCTGGGAGGCGAAGTGCAGACCGAGTTTGTACTGGTCCAATAACAAAGGGGGCTTTCATGATCAGTCTCGATTTTCTGGAAAATGTCGACGCCTTTAGCGAACTGGATGACGATCAATTAACGACCGTACAGGATTGCTGTGAAATCGCCGATTTTAAGCGAGGGGAAGAGATCTTTGCGGCCGGACAAACCCCTGAATTTTTCTGGGTTGTGCTTGAAGGACAGGTGAATTTGATCTGGGATGCGTTGGAGGGTCCGGCTTTGCCGGAAAACACCATCACAACCCTGACGGAGGGGATGCCCTTTGGCTGGTCAAGTCTGGTGCCTTCCCATAAATATCGCCTTTCAGCCCAAAGCGCTTCCCGCAATTGCAAAACGGTACGGATTCCAAAGGAGCGACTCCTGCGACTGTTCGATGATGACGCCGAACTGGGCTATAAAGTCATGTCAAAAGTGATGATCGTCGCCGGAAAACGCTTCCATCAGCTCCAGGATGAAGTTGCCAGACGCAGGGGCCATGATATTATCAATCGGTGGTAGATTCTATCTTTAACATAGGCTGATGTAATTAATATCTGGAGTGATGGAGTGATGGAGTAATGGAGTATTGGAGCAATGGACAAAGGGATAATTTAGATAAATTCCGCCGTTTTCTCTTGTTTCGGTTCGTCAATACTCCAACTCTCCAGTACTCCAGTACTCCTGGTGGAAATATTTTCAAAGTTCTTTAAATTTAACCATAAATGTATCATTGGCGGAAAAATATATTGAGAAAAAGACCTTGAAAGCTGAACCGCATTATGGTAGTCGGTGCATGGTTTTTTCAGGCATGAATTTGACAGGCAACGCTAAACGGATACGGAATTAAAATGTTCTCAAAAACAGAATTGAAGCTGGCATATGGAGTGACCGTCTGGTTGTTGGTCGTTGGCGCTATTTGTTACGCCGCCTTTCCCTTAGAGGCGCCCGAAGAGCCGCTGCGTATAATGTATACGGTTGCGGCAGGCAACGTGCTGTTTAACCACAAAATACACACGGCCGAGGAAGGTTATGGCATGGCGTGTTTTGATTGCCACCACCACCCTGAAGACGACGAATCTTCGCTGATCGCCTGCGGCGCCTGCCATTTAACACCGGCAGAAGCAAAAGAAGCGGAAGATAAAGGAGAATTCAATCAAACATGCCTGGATTGTCATGATCAATCTGATATTGAGGATTCAGAAATGGTCACCCGGGGCGACGCATTCCATCTCCAGTGTATCAACTGTCACAAGGATTTTGAAGCCGGACCTACTGAGTGTATGGGCTGTCACGCATTGTAGGGCCCCAATTGAGTGAAAACCCAATTGGGAGTTATCCGTTATTCGTTATTTGTTAATAGTTCAAGAGGACTGATATCGAATTTTATTTCTCTACCATTATCGGAATATGAAATTGAAGCTGACTTGCAATTCCAATAACGATTAACCAATGACCAATAACTCCTAATTGAGCGTTTATCGCTCAATTAGGATCTGTATCTGACTTACCGAAAAAGGTTGAATCATGATCAAAAAAGCATTTTGGGGTTTATCAACTCCACAGATTAATTATGAAATGCTTCCTGTTCACCTCCCGGAGACAGAGAAGATACCGACCCCGCAGCGCATCACCCTATTCCATCCCAAAAATGATTCCCTGAATGTTCCTTCAACCCTTGGGATCGGTGATCCGGTAAAGACCGGAGAGAAATTGTCTCTCTATCCGGATCAGGATGATTATGTGATTTCACCGGTTACCGGTAAGATCGCCTCGCTTTCACCGTACACCGGTGATTTCGGAAAAAACTTCATTGCCATCGGCATTGCGCCCGACGACAGCGAGATTATCGACGATACATTCCAGCAGCAGAGCCAGAGCCCGTCGTTGGAGCTGTTATCCGCGTATCTGACCGGCGCACCGGGAGATCCGCCCTTGAGCCTGCTTGCGGATACCAACAGCGACATACACACCATTATCATCCGGGGCCTGGATCCGGATCCGACGGTGGCAACCAGCCAGTACATCGCCCAATCCCGTTTTAACGACCTCAAAAAAGGGATCGAAATTCTAAAACAGGTTGCCGATGTGCGCGATATTATTCTGATCACCGCCGGTGAAACGGTGCAGGGTTACGGGCACATCGGGGCACAGGTAAAGGGCGTAAAAACCACTTATCCGTCCGCCCTGCCCCATATGGTGATGAAAGACGTTATGGGCCAGGTGGTGCCGGCCGGTAAAACCTGTGAAGAACTGGGCGTGTGCTTTTTCACTGCCGAAGCGGTAATATCCATCGGCAGCGCCTTTGAATCCGGGCAGTTGCCGACAACCAAGACGTTAACCTTTATTAAAAAGGACGGGACCCCAAAAATTATCGAGGCCTGTATCGGCACCCCGATCGCAGATATTCTCGAAAACTTTGATGAAACCGTAAACGAATTTGACCGCATTATTTTGGGCGGTCCCATGACCGGAGCAGCTGTTTACGCCCTGGAGCATCCGGTCCGACCGGATACGGATTCCATCATCGTGATAGACCGCGATAAAGCCGCGTATGCATCCGATTATCCCTGTATAAACTGCGGCGAATGCATACGGGCCTGCCCGGCAACAATACAGGTAAACATGCTGGTGCGATTTCTGGAAGCCAACCAGTATGAAGAGGCTGCCGAGAGCTACGATTTACACTCATGTATTGAATGCGGCCTGTGCAGCTTCGTATGCGTGTCCAGGATACCGATCTTCCAATATATCAAGTTGGCGAAATATGAGTTGGAGCGCGCTAAAACCCCGGAGGAAGCAGATGCTTGAGAAAAGAGATGTGCTACCCCTTGCACAGAAAAAACTGATTGTTTCCCACGCACCGTTCTATCACAGCGGGCACAGGGTAACCGAACGCAGCTATCACACGATGCTGGCAGCCCTGCCGGCACTTTTAATGGGTTTTGCCCATTATGGCATACCGGCCATCAGCGTGGTCTGCCTGTCAATTTCGACCGCCATGATCTGGGAATTGGTCTTCAACCTGATTTCCAAAAAGCCCGTCACCATCGGTGACGGAAACGCCGCTGTACTCGGGTTACTGTTTGCAATGCTGGTTCCGGCCACCATGCCCTGGTGGGCGGTGATCAGCGGTACTTTTCTGATCATCTTTATCGGCAAACAGATATTCGGCGGCATCGGCAGCAATGCCTTTCACCCGGTGGCGCTGGCCATTGGCATGATGCTAGTGTCCTGGGGCCACCTCTTCGATTTTGACGCCGCCCTGGTAAATTATGATCTCGAATTTGCCACCATTTATCCATTGGCGGCCATCAAATATTTTGGCGTCGCCTCGGCGGATGCCTTCAGCCTGACCGACCTTTTGATGGGCAAGCAGCTCGGCGGCATCGGTTCGACTTTCGGTCTGGGGCTTATAATCGGCGGCGTTTACCTCATGCTGCGCGGATTTATCCGCTGGGAAATCGCGCTAACGTTTCTGGCCGGGATATATTTGGCCGCATTTGTTTTTAACCTGGTCGATCCGGCCCGATTTGCGTCTCCGGCCTTTCACCTGTTAACCGGTTATAGCCTCATCGGCGCCTTTTTTCTGGCTACTGAGGATTCATCTTCACCGGTAAATTTCATCCCTATGCTCATCTATGGTGCAGCCGGCGGCATTATGACCGTGCTGATCCGCAATATCGGTGCCTGGGTTGACGGTGTTATTTTAGCCATTTTGGTAATCAACCTGATTAGCCCATTGTTGGATAAGATCAGACCCGAAGCGCTTGGAAAGGTTGGATAATATGCGTGAAATGATAAAAATGCTGATTGTTCTCACAATTCTGGCCACCTTATCCGGGGGGCTGCTGGCCGCCATCCGCGACAACACCAAGGACCGCATTGAAAACCAGGTCCTCGAATTCGTAAAAGGCCCGGCCATTCGGTCCATCCTGGAAGGCGCCACCAATGACCCCATCGTTGACCGCTTTCAAATGAAAGACGGCGATGTTGAGCGCACCTTCTTTGTCGGCGTTCTGGATGGGGAGCCGCGCGCCGTTACGTTTGAAACATCCGGCAAAGGATACGGCGGCGATGTGGGGTTGATGGTCGGCATTGATATCAAAGATACCAAGATCATCGGCGTGGGGGTAACCACCCACGCCGAAACACCGGGCATGGGCGCTAAAGCCCAAACCGATCCGAGTTTTGTGGCCCAATTCAGGGGCCTGCCATTAGATCAACCGGCAAACGTAACCGGCGACGGCGGCAGCATCAATGCCATCAGCGGGGCAACGATTACATCCCGGGCGGTATGTTCTGCGACGAATGATGCCTTAAAAATATTTGAAAACTTAAAACCCCAGCTCACCGAAAAGCTGAAAGAATTCAATAAATAGGGAGAGACAGATGGCCCGTTCAATTGTACAGGAATTTACCAAAGGCTTATGGGATGAAGTCCCCCCATTTCGCCTGGTACTCGGCCTTTGCCCGGTTCTGGCGGTCACCAAGACCGTTGAAAACGGAATCGGAATGGGCCTTGCCACCACCTTTGTGCTGGTCTGCTCCAATGTGCTGGTATCATCCCTGCGTAAAGTGATTCCGGCCAAGGTCAGGATCGCCTGCTATATCGTCATTATCGCCACCTTTGTGACCATTGTGGAATTGGTCATGCAGGCCTTTGCCTATCCGCTTTTCCTTAAACTGGGAATTTTTATTCCGCTCATTGTCGTCAACTGTGTTGTACTGGGCCGCTCGGAGGCCTTTGCCTCTAAGAACGGCATCTTTCGGTCCCTGCTGGATGGACTCGGCATCGGAATCGGCTTCACGCTTTCCCTGGCCGCGTTGGCGGCCGTACGGGAACTGTTAGGCACTGGCCTCCTGACGGTTTGGAAGGACTGGGATATGATTTTTGACGTTTTCGGACCGACATATCAACCGTTTTCCTTTATGGTTGAAGCCCCCGGGGCTTTTGTTGCCTTAGGCTTGATGCTTTGTCTTATGAATCTGGTGCCAAAAAAATAGGAGATCAAAATGGGCGATTTTATCGTTCTGGCAATCAGCTGTATTCTGATAAATAATATATTGCTGGCCCAGTTTCTGGGCAACTGCCCCTTTCTGGGAACATCAAAGAAAATGGAAACCGCCGTGGGCATGGCCATGGCGGTGGTCTTTGTGCTGGTATTGGCCGGCGTCATTACCTGGATCACTAACAACTATTTTCTGCAGAAACTGGGTCTCGAATACCTGCGCACCGTGGCGTTTATCCTGGTGATTGCCTCCCTGGTGCAGTTTGTGGAAATGTTTCTTAAAAAAAGCATCCCGGCCCTGTATGCTGGACTCGGTATTTTCCTACCTCTGATTACCACCAACTGTGCGGTCATGGGCGCCTGTTTGATCAATATCAATGAAGAATATACCTTCCTCGAGGCACTGGTCGCCTCTTTCAGCTATGCCGTCGGATTCGGGCTG
>JASFIX010000293.1:0-5725 GCA_050122435.1 Desulfobacterales bacterium | reverse complement strand
TTATAGGCCGGATTTGGCACTGTTCCCGGGATGCTGTAGAGCCGCTGGCCGCGTTTTTCTCGATTGGGCAGCGATGCCAACAGCGCCTGAGTGTAAGGATGTTTTGGATCTTTGAAAATATCCTGTCGATTGCCCTGTTCTGCGATGATGCCGGCATACATGACGCATACGTGATCGGCCACCTTCGAGACCACCCCCAGGTCATGGGTGATATACAAAATAGACATCGAGCGTTGTTTTTGGATTGAATCCAGCAGGCGCAATATTTGAGCCTGTACGGTGACATCTAATGCCGTGGTGGGTTCATCAGCGATCATCAAGTCCGGATTACAGGCCAGGGCCATTGCGATCATCACACGCTGGCGCTGCCCGCCGCTGAGTTGATGGGGGTAATCACTGAGACGTTCTGCCGGTGAGGCGATCCCGACATCTTTCAATAGTTGTTCACTTCTGCGGGTGACCTCACTTTCGGGCATGTCTTCGTGTGTGTAAATGGCCTCGCCGATTTGATCTCCGATTGTAAAGACCGGGTTCAAAGATGTCAGGGGTTCTTGAAATACCATGGCAATTTGATTGCCGCGGATTTTTTGCATTTCGTTATCATTGAAATCCAGCAGATTTTGGTCGCGAAATAAAACCCTGCCGTCGGCAATTTCGCCGGGCGGGATGGGCACAAGACCCATAACACTGAGAGCGGTTACGGTTTTGCCGCAACCCGATTCCCCTACCAGGCAGACGGTTTCTTCCCGGTGCACATTGAAACTGACCCCATCAACCGCCTGCGCGACTTCATCTTCGCTGCGAAAGTAAACTTTCAGATCTTCCACCGAAAGTAATATGTCGTTTTTGTTCTGCATTTTATGCGAACATCTTCTATTTGGTTTTAAAAAGTGTCCGTTGTTTGTTGTTTGTGGTCCGTTGTAAATATTAAAATTGCCTTTTTTTCAACAACGGACAACGGACTACACACAACGGACTTAGGGTGTTTGGCAATTTTACGCCATTCGGAATTTAATATCAGCTCTCCATTAATTGCGTTCTCGCAGTTTTGGATTCAGTACGTCGCGCAATCCTTCCCCAAACAGGTTAAATGACAGCACCACAATCAATATAGCAAATCCCGGCACGAAGGTCAGCCAGGGGGCGTCGAAAATAAATCCTTTACCGCCTGATAAAATATTTCCCCAGGTGGCATGCGGGGGTGGGACGCCGAATCCAAGAAAACTGAGGCCGGCTTCGGTTAAAATCGCGGTGGCGATACCAATGGTTGCCGAAACCAGAACCGGTGCAACCGCATTGGGCATCATGTGGCGGAAGATGATTCGCAAGTCGTTTAGTCCCAGCGCCCGGGCGGCAGCCACAAAATCCTGTTCCCGCAAAGAAAGAAACTCTGCGCGCACAAATCGGGTGGTGCCCATCCAGCTTGTTAAACCAATGACGATCATAATATTGTAAATGCTGGCCGGCAGCAGTGCTACAACCGTGAGAATTAAGAAGAAGCTTGGAAAACACAGCATGATATCTACAAATCGCATCACAAGCGTGTCAATCGAGATGGTTTTGAAGTACCAAAGCCGTGTCCAGGCGGGTTGGGTTTTGGATCTTGCTGATGCCCTCGTCCCAAACGATAGCAGGATACAGATGAAGCCGCATATTAAAACCCCAGTACCCAGCCAAATCAGATCCGTGATCAGTAAAAGCACACCTCCGGCTAAAAATCCTCCGGCGATCAACTGGTTAATGCGAATATGGCGTTGTCCGTAATAGCCTGCAATTCCGCCCAGGAATATCCCGATAATAATCGCAATGCCCACCGCCACAAAACCGACAGTCAAAGATACCCATGATCCCTGAAGCATCCTGGCAAAGACATCGCGACCCAGGTCATCGGTTCCAAATAGGTAGACCCCCAGCTTCGGGACCTCATTGGGTTGCAGCATTTCAAGGTTCGGCCTGGCCAGTGGCGGCCGCAACTTTTCCTGCAGGCGAACCAGGGCAGGGTCTAGAAATGGATCATTACCGGAGGTCAATGCCAGGCCGATGATGGCAACCACAAAGAAGAGGATGAAAAACGCCATTCCGGCTATTGCCAACCTGTTTTGCTTGAAAAGACGCCAGAATTCCTCTAACCGGGTCCTCTTGGGCGCCAGCGGTTCATCCAGTTGGAAATCTTGAGTCTCTATGTCTGTATGGGAGTTTATTTGCATTACAATCGTATTCTGGGGTCGACGACCAGATAAAGTAAATCTGAAATAAAGGTGCCGACAAGTACCAGCACTGCCGAAACAAAGTTAAGGGTTAGAATTACCGGATAATCTCTGGCAAGGATGGCCTCATAGGCCATTCTGCCCATACCGGGCCATGCGAATATCGATTCGATAATGACGGATCCACCGATCAGGCCGGGCAGAATCAGTCCAAACATGGTCACAAAGGGCAGCAGGGCGTTACGCAGGGCATGTTTATAATGCACCTGATCCGGTGCAAGCCCCTTGGCTTTGGCGGTGCGAACATAATCCTGGCCTTCGACCTCGAGCATCTGACTGCGAACATATCTGGACAGGACCGCAATACCGCCGGTGGCACCCAACAGTGAAGGCAGCAGTAAATGCCAGATGCGATCCATGAGTCGGTTCGACCAGGCGGTGTCACCAATGCCAAATGTCTCCATCCCGATAACCGGAACATGAAATTGATTCACCACAAAAATAATGAGGATGTATGCGAAAAAAAAGCCGGGGATCGAGATTAAAAAATATGAGACAAAAGTTGAACTGCGGTCATAAAATCCCCCCCTGAAGATAGCTGAACGAATACCGACCGGGAAAGATATCGTCCAGGTCAGAATCGTGCCGACAATAAACAGCGGCAAGCTGTTGAGAAACCGTTCCCATATCTTTTTAAATACAGGTAGATGATCTTTCCAGGAAACGGTCTTGCCGGTGAAGAGGTTGCGATAAAAATAGAGATATTGCAGGTAAAGCGGCTTATCTAAATGGAACTCTTCGCGAAATCTTTCAACCATTTCGCGCGTGAACTTGGGGTTCATGGGATCTACCTGGCTGGGCTCGCCGGGGGCCAGATGAATAATCAAAAAAGATACAATCGAAACAAAAAATAGGGTGATAATTTTCTGTACGATGCTGCGTCCGATAAAAGAGATCATTTTCTCTACCGATTCTTATGATGTACTAGGGCGTAATTTTTGGCATTTCCGCCAGTTTGATCCATTTGTTGAAATAAAAGGTGTAGTTGCCGGTTTTGGTCGGGGTGATTTTTTTATAACTGATTTTTCCGTTATCATCGACTACTCGGATAAAGATGCGTTTATCCAGGATCGCAGTCCATTTGCCGACGTATAAAAACGTATAAGGTTGTTCATGGGCGATGATCTCATGCAAACGGTGGCAGTATCGAACCTGCTGCTCGTGGTCATATTCCTGTCTGATTTTTATAATGAGATCATCGGCTTCCTTACTTTCGAAACTGACAAAATTGAGCTGGTTGGGACCGGTCTGGCTGGAATGCCATATCTGAAAAAGATCGGGATCGATTCCCATGGACCAGCCCAGAACCAGGGCATCAAAATCCAGTTTGTTGACCCGTTCCTGTATAAAAACTGCCCATTCCACAAGATCGGTGCTGACATCGATGCCGATTTGTTTCCATGAATCCTGAGCGATGGCCAGGATGGCCTTACGGATATCGTTGCCATTATTGGTGATGAGTTTAAATTGCAGCCGTTTGCCATTTTTTTCAAGCCAGCCCTCAGCGTTGCGTTTCCATCCGGCATCCGCCAGTAATTTTAAAGCTCCTTCAGGATCATATGGCACCGGTTTAATATTTTGGTTATAGAAATCAGTCTGTCTTAGGAATGGGCCGGTAATCCGTTCTCCCTGGTTATAAATGACGTACCTAATAATTTTGTCTACATCAATCGCCATGCTCAGGGCTTGACGAACCCGTATATCATCAAAGGGTTTCCGTCGCATGTTGTACCCGATGTAGGTATAGCCGAATGAAGTACCGGAAAAACTCTGGTAATCAGGGTTTCCTTTCAGGCGATTGACCTGATGAGGTTGAACGCCGTAGCTATCGATGGTTCCGGCGTAAAACTCCATTTCCTGGGTCAGAAGATCAGGAATTACCCGGAAAACATATTTTCTATAATTGGGCGGTCCTTCCCAATAATCGTCAAAACGATCGAGGATGATGAATTGATCTGCCACCCACTCGCGAAATACAAAAGGCCCGCATCCGATGGGGTGGCGATTGAACCTGCTTTGCCGCATTGAAAAATTTTGCGGTTCTTTGTTCAGCGCCAATGCCTCTTTCTCAAGCGCTTGAGGGTTGAGTAGATGCTCGGGAAGAATCCCCATGCCCCATGTTCCAATAGCCGGAGAATAAAGTCGCTTGTAAACTATACGAACGGTAAGCGGATCGATCACTTCTACTTTTTTAACCGGCTCATAGTCGGCAATGCGAGGCGAGAGATTTCTGGGATCCATAATGGCATCATAAGTGAATTTGACATCGTAGGCATCGAATAGATGACCGTCATGAAATACTACGTTGGGTCTGAGTTGAAATTCAATGATGGGATTATGCTCTATCACCGGTAAGAATTTTTGGACATAGGAATTCAACAAATCTGTTTCTACAGACGGAGCGGTGGTTAAAAATTTTTCAACCTGAAAATCATTAAAATAATTTTCTCCCAGGATTTGGGTGAGGTTTGTAAACAGATCCTGATCGACTTCCTGCAGGTGAAGCTTGATTCTGGCAGGTGCCGACACTGTTATCTTAATTTCGCCAGCCTTCTTGCCATCATTGGATTTTTTTGCCATCTCGGTAATGCTATACGTTTGCTCGGGAATCAACGAAATGGCCTTAATGTTGTCCAAGGTTTTGTTCAGTTCCGAAGATGACCGGATCGCCTTTCTTTTTGCCTTTTGGAGGAGGTCGACAACCATTTGCGGACTTGCCCGACCAAGGCCGGGAATATAAGCAAATTCATTCACGAAGAAGAATGCTTCTTCATATAATTTCCATGATGTCGCCAAACGCCCTCTGAAACGCAGTTCTTCATCGCGGTCAATGAGTCCTTCAAACACCTTTCCTTCGATGTCGCTGCTGGCGCTGTCTGCCGATAGAATCGGGTTGAGTATAGCGGCATCGCCAATCGAAGCATTAATATACTGGTTCAATCGGTCGGGGTTGCTTTTTGCCTGCTGCTCGTAAGTGGGAACCCAGAAATAGGATTGGAGCAGTATCAGGGTGAGCACAAGGGGTGCAAATATGAGAATGCGTTTGGTGGCCATTTTGCTACTTCGCTGTTTTCATTAGCGTATCAAGCAATTCTCGAATCGATGCTTTTTTCTTTTGAATGAGTTCGGTTTCAATTTCATCCGGATTTAATTTGGCTGCCTGGTCCAGATAATCCAGAGCGGTTTCGAAACCGGCGCGGGTGCCTTTGGTGGCAGCCACATCGGCCTTGTAAAACAGGATTAAGCGATCAATCTGGTTGATTCGCCCGTGCGCCGTCTGGCGAAGATCATCGGTTGTGGCAAAAGACAGCGCTCTATTGAGATAGGACTTGATGCCGATAAAATCGGGCATGCCCGGGACTTCCATTATTGCATCCGCTTTGCTGACATAGAATTTAAAGGCCAGCGGATAAACGTCTTCCTTCCCATATACATCTTTTAATTTTTGCGGCATTTGC
>JASFIX010000292.1:0-5726 GCA_050122435.1 Desulfobacterales bacterium | reverse complement strand
TCCCTGGACTTTTCACCCGCCCGGTGGTTTATCAGTGGCGCCGCGCCCTTCCCCGCCGATCACTTAAAAAAATTCGAAGCCGTCGTCGGTGAAGGCAAACTGGTTGAGGCCTTTGGCATGACGGAAACGAGCCCGGTGACCGCCGCTCTGCCCTTATACGGCAAAAAGAAAGCCGGCTCGATAGGCATTCCGTTTCCGGACACCGAAGTCAAGCTGATTCATCCGGAAACCGGTGAACCGGTACCGCAGGGCGAACCCGGAGAATTTGTGGCCCGGGGCCCGCAGGTATTTACGCTGGGCTACCACAATAAACCGGAAGAAACGGCAACCACATTAAAAGATGGCTGGATCTACACCGGTGACATCTGCACAATGGATGCAGACGGCTATTTTTATGTCGTGGATCGCCTCAAGGATATGGTGATTGTCTCCGGATTCAACGTCTTCACCCGTCAGGTGGACGAGGTATTGATGGCGCACCCCGACATTGACATGGCCGCAACCATCGGGCTGCCGGATCCCAATCGGCCGGGATCTGAGATCGTGGCCTCAGCGGTTGTGTTAAGGTCAGGGATCGAAAAGAGCGACCAGATGAAAGATGACATCACCCAATTCATGCGCACGAAAGTCGCTCCTTACAAAATCCCCCGGGTGATCGAGTTCAGGGATGAACTTCCCACCAGTGCCGTCGGCAAAGTGCTAAAGCGTGAATTAAGAGAAGAAATGCAAGCGAAATAAAAAATTTTTTATTCGCTAAAATCTATGAAAGCCTGTACTTCTTAAATCATCTTTTCCAATCTTGACAAGATACCACAGAGTGGTTATTACCAATTGTAGCATAATTTAGGCTGTCTACCATGATTCACATGAAAGGTATTGTATAGATTTTAATTTGAAGTCCCCCAAGGGCAGGTGGCAATCCTTCTGAATAGCTCATCTACATTACTTCCATTTCGCAAGCCCAATCTCTGCAAATCACCCCTTGAGGTCCCCTGAAAAGCAGCCATTAAAAGTTCTTCGACATCCCTATTTTTTCGAACGTCATCGCATGATATGAAAGGAGGAAACCGCTATGCAATCCACCCATTCACCAATCAAACCTCATGACTACGCCAAATGCATCGAGGTCTCAAAGCGGGTGCGCTGGGATATTGAAAAAGATGTCATCCGGGGCCGCGAATTTGATTTTTCACAGAAATTTCTTCCGGACGGGATCTCTCATATCGACCAGCTCGACTTTTTGACTGAAGATCAAAAAGTACTGCTTAGCCAGGTCCAGGGCCGTACATATGCCAATATGTTCGGATTTGTCGAACGCTTTATCACCGCCAAAGTCCTGGAGCTAACCCGTGATCACTGGCTGGGGGATCAGGTCGCGTTAGAAGCCCTGGTCCGTTTCACGGATGAAGAATTAAAACATCAAGCCCTGTTTCGCCGAATCGAGAAAATGATGGCCGATGGGATGGCGCCGGGGTACCAATTTCTGCCGGATCCCGATGAGATCGCCGCCGCCGTATTGCAAAAATCGACGTGGGCGGTGCTGGCCCTCATCCTCGAGATCGAGCTCTTCACCCAGGAGCATTACAAACAAAGTATCGCACCGGAAGAAAATCTGTCGGAATTATACAAGGATGTCTTTTTGTTTCACTGGAAAGAAGAGACCACCCATGCCATCATGGATGAACTCGAATGGCCCCGGGAAGACGAGAAACTCACCCCTGATCAACGGGACCGGGCGATCGATGAAGTCATCGAACTGGTCGCAGCGGTGGACGGCATCCTGCAGGCCCAGTGTGCGGCGGACGTCGACTATTTTTTAAAGATCTGCAAAGAATCATTTGATGAAGATGAAATAGAGCGTATCAAAGCCGTGGTACTTAAGTCTTACCGCTGGCAGTATATTTTCTCAGGCATTGAACATCCCCGCTTCCAAAAGCTCTATGTTGATCTGACAACCGAAGACCAGCGCCAAAAGATCAATACCGCTTTGGCGTCGCTTAACTAAAACCGTTCGATCAAACGCAGTGGCAAGTTCAATTCAAAGATGACGACCGTCAGGAAAGCTGAGCGGGTATGGGTTCGAGCCGTCGGATATACATCGTTTGCTCTGATTGCTTTTGCGGCCAATTCCGTACTGTGCCGGCTCGCACTGGGAGAAGCTACCATTGATGCGGCCAGTTTCACCACTATCCGGCTGGTTTCCGGTGCCCTGATGCTGCTGCTTGTAAATGCTGCCGGAAAAACCGAGGCGGTAGTTGACAGAGGCAATTGGACATCCGCTTTGATGCTGTTCCTGTATGCGGTCACATTTTCTTTCGCCTACATCAGCCTGAACACCGGCACCGGCGCTCTTATCCTGTTCGCATCAGTGCAGGCCACCATGATCATTTTTGCGATCTATAAGGGCGAACGCCTGGGCCTTATGGGAAGTCTGGGATTGTTTGCGGCCCTTTCCGGCGGGCTGACATCGGCAATCGGCTATGTCATCTGGTACGCAGCTTTACGGGACCACTCGGCAACCAGCGCGGCGCTCGTTCAGCTGCTCGTACCCGTGCTGGCCGCACTCGGTGGCGTGGTTCTCCTGTCCGAAGCGCCCACTGTGCGTCTGCTGCTGTCGTCCGCCATGATTATCGGTGGCGTTGCTCTGGCCCTGACACAGCAGAAAAATTCCGAGCGCGCCGAATCAGCAGGATAATATCAAACACAGATATATTTCCCCGGGTCGTAGGTGTCACAACTTATTACTCACAGTCATGCGAAATGATTTTTCCGGTGCGGTCTCCGTCTTCGGTGGTCTCATAGGATATGCCGCAGACGGAATCTTTACCCCTTTCCTTGACGCTGAACATGGCCTGATCTGCCAGTGCCAGGAGATCCGTGAGCGTGTCGCCATCATCCGGGAAGGTGGATACACCCAGACTGGAGCTGATAGAGACTTCCAGACCCACTTTCTGCAGATAGACGGTTTCTTTGATTCGTTTGCGGATGGTTTCCGCCATACCCATAGCCTGCTGCTTATCAAATCCGGGCAACACCAGCACAAACTCATCTCCGCCATAGGCCACTCCGTAAGCAGGATCCTCAAGGGTTGTTTTAATCGTGGCGGCAATTTCCTGAAGCGCTTTGCTGGCGTTAAGATGCCCATGGGTGTCGACCACCTGCTTAAAATTATCAATATCCATAAATACCAGAGAAAAAACCCCGCCACCGGCCGCGCTGCGCTTAATCAAATCATCCAGGGCGCGGTACAGGTAGCGGGTATTGTAAAGACCGGTTAAATTATCGTGAATCGCCTGTTCCTTAAACTTTTGCTCGCTTTTTCTCAGGGCTTTTTGAACCTGTTTTAGATGCTCCTCGGCCTCCATTTCTTTGGTAACAATTGTAAGATTGCCGATCGAAATATAGATCTTATCCGTTTCAAAAGCCTCCAATCTGGCCTGATCTTTTAACCAGTAGGTTTTACCGTCAACCGCGGATATTTTATAAACCGCTTCCAGAATCCCGCTTTCTTTAACCTCTTCTCTAAGCTCGGATTTGCGTTCGAAAACCTCGTTGCTTTTCAGGACCACCGCCTGAAGATCCTCAGGTGTATCCATTTTTGTATAGATACGGCGCTCAACAATACTGTTTCTGAAAAATTCCGGCGCATCTGAATGGCTACAGCCCAGAAGCAATAACAACTGCCTGCTGACAAACTCATACCAGATCACCTTGCGCTTTTCCTGCCATGCCGCAATGTAAGGTATGGCCGGGGTTCCCAGTTCATCAAATACTTGAAAATGCTGGATGCATTCTACAATGCGGCGTTTGAGCTCGTGACTATAAGTGCCGTTTAAAATCCGGCCATAGTAATCATTGCGGGTATGTTGATTGGGCATGCGGATTGTCCGATTCTATGGTGGTGGTTTCACCCCGGGGGCGAATATTTGAGGTGAACCTCGATATGGCATTGGGATAAAGGGCAAAACAATATATTGGTATTAAAATTATATTTATACACCACATATGGTATAGGATCAAGTTGAAATTGATCGCTGCGGCGCTTTATAAATTAGAATTCATTTCTGCCGATTTTAGCATTTGATTGACAGCTTACCGATCATAGCAATGTTCACAGCCACTATATATTGTATGTAACATCTTAACTTGACTATATATTGTATAGCATGGTATAAATAACCGTCAGTATAAGATCTTAAAATTTAAAACGGTTCTTTCAAACGATTTTTTGGGGGTGCACCTTTGGAGGAATTTACCATGGAACCTGGAAGTGCGGTTTTTTTGCACGAAAGAGGGGCAATTCACGTCACCGATTTAAGGCGATTTGAGCGAAAACCATTTCGCCGCGCCACCATCTATGCCTGTCAAAACCGCTACTATGCGGGTTTAACAAAAAATATCAGCAAAGGCGGGATTTTTATTGAGACGCGGAATCCGCCAAGGACCGGGCAAATTGTTACCCTGGTCATTTCTCGCACGAAAATTGAAAAAGGTGTTATGCTGAAAGGTGAAGTCGTCCACAGGAAGCCGGATGGATTCGGCTTGAGATTTTGGAGCCTTTTAAAAAATGGCAAAGAATTTAAAATAACATGGTAATTGCTTTTTGATGTTTTAAATAAACAAAACAGCAGCGCCTCGGGGCGCTTCTTTTTTTTGTTACGTTAAGCTTCACTCAAAAAATTATCCACCAATATTTTCAACGCTTCAACCTGCCCCGGTTCTTTCCAGATGATTTCCGGATCGGCTCTGAACCAGGTCAGCTGGCGTTTGGCGTAACGCCGGTGGTCTCGTTTCAAGGTCTTCACGCACTCCTCCCAACTGGATTTACCCTCGATGTAATCCACCATGTGACGGTAACCGATAGACTGCATGGACTTCAGGCTGGCAGAATATCCCGTGGCGACCAGCCCTTTCACCTCATCGAGAAATCCGGCCGAAATCATGGCGTCAACCCTACTGTTAATCCGCTCATATAAAAGCGCGCGGTCTATATTCAGACCGATTTTTAAAGACTCAAAAGGCCGGTCGAAAAACCCGTGTTTTTTATGATGCTTTGAGATGGCCCGGCCGGTGACCTCGATGACCTCTAAGGCGCGAAGAATGCGGTAGCTGTCGTTTGGGTGCAGCCGTTCTGCGGTTTCGCGATCCACCCCGCCGAGGCGGTCGTATAACGACCGGATACCATGCGCATCCAGATCTGCTTTTAATCTGGCCCGAATTTCCGGATCTGAAACCTTCTCATCGAAAAGACCGTACAGGAGCGCCTTAATGTAGAGCCCGGTTCCGCCCACCACAAAAGGGGTGATGCGCCGCTGCTCCAGTTCTAGGATCTTTGCACGCGCCCCGGCGGCATATCGGGCGGCATCAAAGGATTCATCGGGCTCCACGAAATCGACCATGTGGTGAACGACACGTGCCTGCTCTTCGGCAGTGGGCTTGGCCGTGCCGATATCCATATATTTATAGACCTGCATGGAATCCGCCCCGATGATCTGGCCCTCAAAGTGTTGCGCCAGACTGATGGCAACGGTTGTCTTACCGATTCCGGTCGGGCCGCAAATTACGATTATTTTGGGCTTTGCAGTTTCAGATTTCATGGGTCAGCAAAGATTACGTTGGCCGGTTGAGCCAGTTAAAATATGAATGATGCCTGATGCTATTTTTACGGGTAAACGGGCAACGGGCTCAACCCGCATATAATGACCACCCTAGCGCGACTTACGGCG
>JASFIX010000291.1:0-5766 GCA_050122435.1 Desulfobacterales bacterium | reverse complement strand
TCGTAAAGAATTTTTAATAGCTTTGTTTATCTTGGGCTAAATTTCCTGTCAATAAAATAACTCGGGTAGAATTCACAGGTGATACTTTTTAATATAAAGCGTATTGGATTAAGTAGATTATCAATAAAGATTGAAGTTATCATTGGAATATTCAGGATCGCTTGAATTCAAGGAAGAGAATCGGTGGGATAAAACCCGGGTTTAAAGAGGCGAGAAATTAAAAACTCACCCCAGGCAACTTTACAGGCTTGAGGTGAGTTTCGTACACAAAAAGACGATGAAGGGAAAGTTGGGTTTTATTTTGAAATCGGTCGATCGCTTGAATCTAACCAGCCCGTCCGTCATCACAGGGTTCATCAAAATCATCCAAGCGGGAATGCTCCGCAGTCGCACTTAATCCGCAGGCTTTTAGATCTTCAGCCGTCTTCATCGCTTTGCCACAACATTCGGGCGATTTTGATTCATCCGCACCGACTTCTACGGTGTTGCCGCAATTCTCACATTCATAAACTTGCATGTCTGCCATCAGAATTCCTTTCTTTATTTTCATAATTGTCATCGGATATTTTTAAAGTTTCCGGCTCTTAAAGTAATGAATTTAACGGTTGCTGTCAACTTTGAATCCGTACTTTAGTGAATCTAAATTTTAAATAATGATCAGCCAATAATTCCGACAACCGCGCCAGTCATACAGGTAGCCAGTGTGCCGGCAATAATGGATCTAAATCCCAGCGCTACAATTTCATTGCGGCGACCGGGTGCCATGGTCCCCATACCCCCGATCATAATCCCGAGGCTGCCCGGATTGGCAAAACCACACATAGCATAAGTCATGATCAACTGGCTTTTGGGACTCAGTGCATCCGCAGATAGACGACTCAAATCGATATAGGCCAGCAATTCGTTTAGAATGGTTTTGGTCCCCATCAATCCGCCTGCAGTGACGGCTTCATTCCAGGGGATACCCATCAACCATACAATGGGTGCCATGATAACCCCCAGCAGTCTTTGCAGCGTAATCGGATCTCCGCCAATCTTCGGGAAAAGCCCTAAAATTAAATTCGCCAGATAGACCAGCGCCACAAGCACGATCAGCATGGCAATGATGTTAATCAGCAATTCAACCCCTTGAAGGGTTCCTTTGGTGATCGCATCCATCGAACTTGATGCCGGCTCCGGGGCAGTTAATTTTCCGGTGGTGAGTTCTCCGGTTTCCGGAACCATGATTTTTGCAATGGTCACTGCAGCCGGCACACTAATAATAGAGGCGGTCAAAATATGCCCCATAACATCCGGAATTTTATCACTAAGGATACTCGCGTACAGGACCATAACGGTTCCGGCAATGGTTGCCATACCGCAGGTCATCAGGGTAAAGATCTCACTGCGGGTCATCTCTTTTAGATAAGGACGGATAAAAAGCGGTGATTCCACCATTCCGACAAAAATGTTGGTTGAAACACCCAGCCCTTCGGCCCCCCCTACCCCCATGGTTTTCTGCAGCGCCCAGGAAAACGCTCTCACGACGATCGGTAAAATTTTCCAGTAAAACAGCAGCGCCGACAAAGCGCTCATCAAAAGCACCAGCGGGAGGGCCCTGAATGCCAAAATAAAGCTGGCACCTGGAAACGGCTCTTTAAAAGGCAGATCTGACCCGCCCAGATAGCCAAATACAAAAGATGTCCCCGCAGTGGTCGCTGCTTGCAAGGACAGCACCAGCCGATTCAACAACAGGAAAAATTCTCTGAATATCGGGAGCTTTAACAGAATCAGCCCGATTACCAACTGTATAATAATTCCAATGACAGGGATCTTTAAATTGACCTGCTTGCGGTTTTCACTCATGCACCAGGCAATGCCGGCAAAAACCAATAATCCCGCAATACTCTGGATAATCATGACGAAATCCTTTCTTATCTGCGAAAGATGTTAAATAATCCGCGTTTATTACTTGACAACCCTTCCCGCTTAACCAATAAAATACCTTCAATGAATCTGATCGTTAAAACCGTTGCGTGGGTACTTTTATTTTATTGTATTTATTGTTTTCTTCTTTTCCTCATGCAGCGCTCCATTTTATTCCCGCGCGGCCAGATTCCGAAACCACCAGAAGGGGAACCGGCCGTTAACATTGCCGGCTTAGAGAAAATCCTGCTAAAAACCGAATATGGCCAAATTGAAGCCTGGTTTTTGCCCCCGATTCACGGTCGGCAAGCATTGCCGGCGCCGGCGGTCATTTTTGGACATGGCAACGCTGAATTAATCGACTTCTGGCCGGAGACACTCAAGAATTTCACCCAAATGGGTATCGGTCTGCTGCTTGTGGAATATCCGGGCTATGGACGCTCCCCCGGCACGCCGTCCGAGCACAGCATTCGGCATACTTTTGTGACGGCTTATGACGCCTTATTATCCAGAGAAGATGTGGACCCATCTCGAATTGTCCTGTTCGGGCGGTCTCTTGGCGGGGGTGCAGTCTGCGCATTGACATTTGAGAGACCTTCGGCCGCTTTGATTCTCATGTCAGCCTTTACCAGCGTTGAATCGATGGCTGCAAAATTTGGAGTGCCCAATTTTTTAGTAAGAGACCCCTTTAACAATCTAGAGGCCGTTAAACGTTATTCAGGACCGGTTCTGGTGATTCACGGCCTAGATGACAGCATCATCCCGTTTTCTCATGGGACCGCCTTACATCAGGCAGCTCAAAACAGCACCCTGATAACTTACAAAGCGGGCCACAATGATTGTCCGCCTGACTGGAATCAGTTTTGGAAAGATATAAAGTTATTTCTTAATAATAATGGAATTATTTAAACCTACGGTTTAGGTTTAACCCGTTGCCCGTTAGCCTGTTTGCCGGTAAAAAAAATAAAATCAGCATTTTTCCGATTTATACAGGCTCAACCGGCTCAACAGGCTCAACCGGTTAAACCAAAAACATGAACTACCATTTTTAGGTTAGGAGAAAGTGGGCAGCATCATTATCATTTAATAGTTTGGATAAGAATAGCTATAATTTTTGGCCACAAACAATCAAGCGATTGTTCATAAATCCGTAGTCGCCGTCGACATCATGGGGCGAAAAATCAGAGTGGACAGTGATTCGGGTAAATCCGGCATTTTCTAACAGCTGCGATAAGCTGTCAGCATCATAAATTCGAATTGAGTAGGTTTGGTCGCGAATTAACCCATCGGTTTTGCTTAAAACGATTTCACGGGCGCAAACCACCTCTCCCTGAAGTTCCCGCTGACGGCAAACAATAGTTTCCTCACCAATTTCATACCAGGCATTGGGTTTAAATGAAGACATAACCGCTTTACCATCGGCAACATCCACCAGTATCCAACCACCCGGGTGCAGCACCCGAAACGATTCTGTCAGGATTTGAGCATCAGCTCCTTTTTCTTGAATATACCCCAGGGAGTTGCCCATTATGATGACATGGTCATAGGTGTCCGCGGGCATGTTGATATCGCGCGCATCGCCGCAAATAAAATCAATCGCCAAATCCTCTTGTCCAGCCTTTTTCCTGGCGATTTCGATTAATGTCTGAGAATAATCAAAAAGGGTGCAGGCACTAAAGCCGCGGCTGCTAAGCTCTAAACTGTGTCGACCGTGGCCGCCGCATAAATCCAGGATTTTGTGCGAACCATTCAAAGGCAACAAACTGCAGATCAAATCCACCTCCCGACGCGTAATTAGGGGGTCGCAAACCGAACGCGCATCCGTAAGCAAATATACCTCATCGAATAATGTCTTCCACCAATCCGGATCGACCTTTATGCTCATAATGTCCTTTACAAACAGGTGTCTAATCCAAAGAAAATATTACTAAAGTTGTATAATATATCTAAGCCCGCTTAATTTCTTGAATGGAAAAATTCCAAGCGACAATAAACAAATAACAAACAATCGCCAAATTCGAAATTTCAATGATCCAAACATGTTTGGAATTTGATTCATTGGTTTTTCAGATTTATTTGGAATTTGAGTTTTGCGATTTGGGAATTAACCGAATTTCTCTTTCAATAGAAGGATTTATTCAACAAATCTTGGTTGTATTAATTAAATAAGGGGTCTAATATCAGGTGCTGCCCCGAAATTAAATAAACCATCGGAAGCGATAATGGCTGCCGAGCCCTGCCACGGTTGCAGACGGGCGATGTCGAGTTCTTCTTGCTCGATTTTGACGATTTCATCCAGCTCCCCTGCCCGCCACATCTTTTCCAGCAACAGGCAATCATCCCATAATTTATGGCCATAATCATTGACCGCTGCGATCTGCTCAGAGGTAATCAGCCGCGGGCGCAAAGCCACCTTAACCGGGCCTAATAAATATGTGAATTCCATCTCAGTTGCCATTTTATTCTGTGCTTCGATAATTTGCTGCAGATCACCACTATTCATGGATAGGATAGCATCATTGATTTGATGCACCGCATCATTGACACTTATTTCAGAACGCAATAGCGCCAGCGGCTGAAAACCACCACCACTGCCGACATTGGTCGGCACTCCACCATAGCGACCGACAAACCCCAGCAGACCCTTTGGACCTACCAGACAGCGAAAATCGGTCTGCACTTGTTCAAGGCGGATCGTATTTTTATCCAGATGGGGGACCTCTTCCGCCCACAATTGCAGCGGAATTTTTTCCTGCACGATGTAATTGCCTTCACCCAGCGCCAGCTCGATGGCTTCATCGATATTCGAATTTACCTCGCCGACTCGAACCCCGTGTCCGGAATAGCCTCTTTCCGGCTTGAGCACCAGTCCCTTCCAGTTGCGGCGCGTCCAGGTGATAAGGTCATCAATTTTGCGGCCGTCGGGGCCGTCGGTTTTACGCGGGTAAAACTGCCGAGTCCATGGCGTGCGTGCCACAATCTCCTTGTGAAAACGTTGCGGACAGGTGCCGGTGATAACTTCAAACATGCTTTTTACATTAAAGGGTTCGGTGCCCCGTGGATTGATCACCCGGTGTTCTTTAACCGCCTGCAAAACCGGCGTTAAATCATGTTTGCGATGCAGTGCCAGCAGAACATCCGTATTGAAATCCATAAATAAGATGGAAACCGGCCGGCCTTTCCAACAAACCGCACCTTTTTTAAGCTCTAGTTCCTGCGGTGCCATCAAGGCACCGGTAATCCCGTCTGCGAGACTCAGTCGCTGCGCCAGATTTCGATTTTCGGTGACATCTTCCAATGTCTCCTCTTCGGCCACCACCGCAATGACACCTGGATTATGCTCCTGGCGGGCTCTATGCGCCGAGATCAGCATCTCTGCAAAACCGTCTACCGGAAAAAACAGCGGGTGTTCAAAATCAAGATCGATGTCGAATTTGTGTATACGGGAAAACTTTTGCCAAACAGCCTTACCAATGATTTGGGTGGTTTTTTGATAATCCCAGCCTCCGGGGCTACCGAGATTCCATTCGGAATGGTATCCTTGAAATGTTTCCAATTCAACGTCCTTTGTATCGAATTTTATGCCCGTCCTGCAGACCGTATCACAAATGCCGTGTGGGATTCAATTGTCCTTTGGCGGGCTTAAATCGTTATTTTAGATTTTAGAAAAATTGACACCGTAAGGCTTAACGAATTTTTATGCCGACCAGGGATGCCAACCATATAGCTTCCGCATCCTTTTCGTGTTTGGCTTCTTTATAGCATACGATCTTCAAGGATAAAAAGGCATGCAACAGCTCATTTTCCCGCAGCAAATAATCTCGACAGATAGTCTGATCCGTTGTCGGGTCCGGTGTATCT
>JASFIX010000290.1:0-5766 GCA_050122435.1 Desulfobacterales bacterium | reverse complement strand
GGATCTGGATAATTTTGATGAAAGCGAGATCATCAAAAACTTCGAACCGAATTTTAGGATTAAAGCGGTGGCGGATCCCGGTGAAATCCACGAGTTCATTCTGGGCAAACTCTGGACTTTTGGGCTAATTTTTAAGGAAAATGCCTATGCGGTCCGTTTAAAACCAGAAGCCTTCCCAGCGCTAAAATGGAATTTCCCGGAGCAGATAAAAAAGCTGGATCTGACGGTGGCGCATTATTTTATCATTGAGGATATACTGGGTATTCGAGGAAAAAAACAAAATACATCAGCGAATATTGAATATGAAAGAAATTTCACCAAATGTATGACCGCTGTTATGAAGGAAGAAGCGCAGATGGCGATCATTACCAATGATGTTTGTATTGAGGACGTGAAAAAGGTCTGTGGCTGCGGCTTTACGATGCCTCCCAAATCCACTTTTTTTTACCCGAAGGCGGTTTGCGGCTTCCTCTTTTCCTCCTTATAGAATTGTTTTTAAATCCCCATCTAATACGGACAGTAGATTCACCGCAGAGACGCAAAGAACGCAGAGAGAAAGTTTCCTTATAAAAACTTTGCGGACTCTGCGTCTCTGCGGTGAGCTAAATCAAGAAAAGGGAGCCTGGAGGTTTTTTTTAGCCGGAGCTCAAAACCGTTTCGATGCGCTCCATGGCCCAGTCGATTTCGTCTTTGGTGATCACCAGCGGAGGCGCAAAACGAATCGTGTCTTCATGGGTCTCTTTGCAAAGCAGTCCCATGGACATCAATGTTTCACAATATTGGCGGGCACCGCCGGCGTCAGGCTTCAACTCAACCGCCAGCATAAGTCCCCTGCCTCGCACCTCTTTAATGTGAGGAGACCGGATCGTTGACAGGTTCGCTAAAAAATAATCCCCCATCTTTGCGGCATTTTCAATCATACCTTCTTCGACCAGAACCTTAAGTGCCGTCCGCGCAACGGCACAGGCCAGCGGGTTGCCGCCAAAGGTGCTGCCGTGTTCACCGGGGCGCAAAACATCCATGACTTCCTTGTTGGAAAGCACCGCTGAAATAGGATAAAAACCGCCGGAAAGCGCCTTGCCGATGAGGGTCAAATCGGCTTCAATGCCCTCATGTTCTTCGGCCAGCACCTTGCCGGTGCGACCCAGGCCGGTCTGGATCTCATCCAGGACCAGGACGACATTGTTTTGCGCACAGATGGATCTGGCTTTGCGCAGATAGCCATCGGGCGGGATGATGACGCCGGCTTCACCCTGAATGGGTTCTGCCAGAAAAGCCACCGTGTTCGGTGTGATAGCAGCCTCGAGCGCGGAACTGTCGCCAAAAGGAATAATTCTAAATCCGGGGGTGAAAGGACCGAAATTTTCCCGTGACGGTTTATCGGTGCTGAAACCGACAATGGTAATCGTGCGCCCGTGAAAATTATTTTCGCAAACGATGATTTCAGCTTGATCCCGCGGAACCCCTTTGACTTGATAGCCCCACTTGCGGACAGCCTTGATAACCGTTTCCACCGCCTCGGCACCACTGTTCATCGGCAACACTTTGTGGGAATTCGTCAGATCACAGAGTTCTTTATAAAGCAGTCCCAGCTGGTCGTTGCGAAACGCCCTGGATGTCAGGGTCAGAATCTGTGACTGTTCAATCATGGTGCCCATAATTTTCGGGTGGCAGTGGCCCTGATTGACCGCTGAATATGCCGAAAGGCAGTCCATATATTTGTTGCCCTCGACATCCCATACCCAGATCCCTTCACCACGGTTTAGGACGACATCCAGTGGCTTGTAATTGTGGGCACCCAGTTCATCTTCAAGGCTTATGTAGTCGCGAGATTCCATAATACACCCTCCTTTCGAGCATGCTGGTGTATTATTTCATACTAGATTAACCGGGTCAATATTATGAAAATCTTCCAAATGAAGCGCAGAGGCTTTCAAGGAAACAATCAGTTTTATAAATTTTCGATCATTTTACAAAAATGTAAAGTATTACTTGACACGTTACACTTTATGCTGTATTTAACCCCAACAAACATTCAAAGAGGTCGGCGATGGGCCCCAAAAACCAATTATCAAAGCCGGGGCTGCGGATGAAGGAATTGGTCAAGGAAACCGGCGTTCCTAAATCGACCATACTGCACTATTTAAACCAGGGCCTGCTTCCGGAGCCGCAGAAAACCAGCCCGAATATGGCTTATTACGATCCGGCCTGCATCGACCGTATTCAGTACATCCAGCAGCTTCAGCGCCGCCACCGCCTATCGTTGTCCGAGATCAAGCAGATGCTGGACCAAAAGGGGCAGGATTTAGATTTTTCAATCTTCAACGAACTGGACACCATCATATTTGGCCGGACGCAGGATACGCGACTGCTAAATACATCCGATTTTTGCGCAACCACTGGATTAAGCCGACAACAGCTAAAAGACTTGATAGAAGCCAAATTGCTTTCGCCCCTGCAGAAAGATCGCTTCGACTCGCAGGACATCGGCATGGGAAAAATGTACGCCGCGGTATCGACCTTGGGTCTGGGCAGCGAGGATATGACCGAATATGTCGCGCTCTGCGAAAAAATCGTGGACCATGAAATGGCGGTTCGCAAACGCCTCACCCATCATCTGCCCTATGACGAAGATGCCGCCTTAACCATTGAGTTGGTCAGATTCGCCCGTATGATGCGAGCCTACATCATTGACCGGTTGTTTCAAAGCCGGGTGGCGGCCATGAATGACCTCAAAGATTCTGAAAAAAACCAGTAAAAACCGGAGGAAAACAAAATGTCAGAAAATCCAACCGTTGTTGCAGTGAATGGATCCCCCCACGCCGGCACCGGCAATACATGCATGATGATCGAGATGCTGCGCGATCCCCTTGCTCAAGAAGGATTTCAGCTGGATGTTATTAATCTGGCCGAGTGCGAAATCGACTACTGTTATGGTTGCGCCTTTTGTCTGGAAAAAGGCAAATGCTGGATCGATGATCATCATCGCGGTATCGCCAAAAGGCTGTTGACGGCCGATGGCATTGTTATGGCTTCGCCCGTTTATGTTTTGAGCGTCACCGCTCAAATGAAAGCTTTTTTGGACCGCAGCCTGGGATATGGCCACAAACCCCGGTCTACCTGGAAGCCCGGTCTTGCCGTTTGCGTATCCGCCGGTTTCGGAGAAACGGTGGTGGGTGATTATCTGGCCGATATTCTCAGAATATACGGTGCCTTTGCGGTCGGAACATTAACGGCCATTTCGGCTGGACCGCGAGAATTCATGGGGGTCGAGACGGTCACCGCCCGGGCACAGGATCTGGCGCGGGATCTGGCGCGCGCCATAAAGGAAAAGCGCCGCTATCCGGCAACGGACCGTGATTTGCGCTTCTACCATTTCATGGGCAATCTGGTTAAAAACCATAAAGACACAGCTATGAAACACGATTATAAACACTGGCAGACCCATGGTCTTTTTGATGGCTTCGAAAATTACATTCAGCAAACCACACACAAACCCACGTATAATCCGCAAGCCCGAGATGCCTGGGTCAAGGCGTTGATCGCAAAGCATAATAAAAAGAAGAAAGCAAAAAAAATAAGCGACCAGCCTCCGGCAGCCGGCCGGGGCAGTCAGGCAGCCAAAAACTGCGCGGAGCTGTTGCAGATGATGCCGCTGGGATTCAATCCGACAGAATCCAAAGGCCTTGAAGCCATCTACCAGTTTGAAATCAGCGGGGAGGAAAATTTTACGGCCCATCTTAGAATCAGCAAAGAAATCTGCACCTATCATGAGGGGCCGGCAGATCATCCCAATGTTATCGTTAAAACCCCGGCCAATGTCTGGCTGGCGATATCGAAAGGCGAGCTGGACGGGCAGCAGGCCTATATGAGCGGGCGCTACCGGGTGGAGGGCGATTTGAGCCTGTTGATGAAGTTAAGTTCTTTGTTTTCAGGTTGAAAACTTGCCGGTGCTGTTCTATAATAGCGTGATCGGATCAAAATACAGTGATCCGCATAATCCAGGGTTATCTCATTTAAAATAAAAATTCTAATTTGCTTAAAAGAAAGGGCTCTTTGGAGTCTTTTTTTTTTGGCTATAATTCAAAGGAGATCATTTAATGAATTTTTCCCAGATCCGCTTTGCAACAAAAATAATCATGGTTTTGGTCGTGTCACTGATGTCGGCTTTGGCCTGGGCCGCAGAAAAAAAAGCACCCGGGGATAAAGTCGCCGTAGTCAACGGTGTCGCCATCACCAAAAAGACGTATGATCGTGAGCTGGATTTTTTCGTCAGGCGGGCTGCGCCGGGTGGAAAAAAGATTCCCGATGGACAAATGGTTCAGATGAAAAATGAGGTTCTTGAGAGTCTTATCGACCGCGAATTGCTCTACCAGGAAAGCAAAAAAAAGGGAATTCAGATAAAATCTGAAGCCGTTTCTGATCAGTTCCAGAAAATCCAACAAAGATATCCGAGTAAAGAAGAATTTAATAGACTGCTAAGCAACATGGGGCTGACCGAATCGGACGTACAAATGCAAATCGCACGCGGTATGGCCATCCAGGAACTTATCGACAAAGAAGTCACCGAAAAAGTCAACGTCAGCGATGAAGAAACCAAGTCCTTTTACGATAAAAATCCTCAGCTTTTCCAGCAACCCGAGCAGGTAAAAGCCAGCCACATTTTAATCAAAGTGGAAGCCGATGCACCTGCCGACAAAAAAGCCGAAGCGCGCAAAAAAATAGAAACCGTTCAGCAAAAAGTGCAGAAAGGAGAGGATTTCGCGACCCTCGCCAAAACCTATTCCGAAGGACCCAGCGGCCCGAGGGGAGGAGACCTGGGCTACTTCAAGCGCGGCCAGATGGTCAAGCCCTTTGAAGAGGCAGCCTTCAGCCTAAAACCAAACGAGACCAGCGAAATTGTAGAAACCCGATTCGGATACCATCTGATCAAAGTCAATGACAAAAAGGCCGCGAAAAAGATGACCTATGCAGAGGTCAAAGATCGCCTTAATGAACACTTGAAGAAACAGAAGACCGAATCAGAAGCCAGCGCTTACATTGAAACGCTTCGCAAAGATGCAAAAATAGAAAAATTTCTATAATTCTTATCGAAGAAAAGGGGGGATCCAAAATGACAATCAAAATCACCTGGTACAGTCATGCCTGTTTTCTAATCGAAACCCAACAAACCCGTTTGCTTACCGATCCCTTTCTGACTGACAACCCGCTGGCAGCCGGAAAGGCCGATGAGATTCAAGCCGATTATATCCTGGTATCTCACGGACATGGTGATCATCTGGGTGACACCATAAGCATCGCCAATCGAACCCATGCCACCGTTATCTCAAATTTTGAGATCCAGTCCTGGCTGGCAAATCAGGGAGTCGAAAACACGCATCCACAGCATATCGGCGGTGGATTTAATTATCCATGGGGAAGGGTCAAGCTGACCATCGCCCAGCACGGATCGGCCCTGCCGGACGGGTCCTACGGTGGAAACCCCTGCGGGTTTTTGTTCTATATTGAAGACAAAAAAATCTACCACGCCTGTGACACCGGTCTTTTCTATGACATGAAGCTGATCGGTGAGGAAGGGATCGATCTGGCGATTTTACCTATCGGTGATAACTTCACCATGGGCCCTGAAGATGCCCTGCGGGCAGTCAAACTGATCGAGCCTTCACAGGTAATTCCAATTCACTATGACACGTTTGACGTCATCAAACAGGATCCTCAAACCTGGGCAGCACAGGTACAAAAGGAAACCACCGCAAAAGCAACTGT
>JASFIX010000289.1:0-5771 GCA_050122435.1 Desulfobacterales bacterium | reverse complement strand
GACGGATCAAAAACGGTTGATGCTTTTTCTGCTGCCTTCAGCTCGGCCCGCATGGATTCAAACATTTTTTCATGGGCCTCTTCCATTTTCGAAAGACCGGTTAACATCTCTTTATTGGAAGCGTCCGCGGCGGTTTCAGCGGCATCACGGTAAAACTTGGCGCCATTTCGCTCCATCTGTTCGGCCATTTCAAAAACCTCGTCTGCATTGAAGTCGTAACTCATTTCTTTTCCTTTCTTTGATATTCGGTTTTATTCGCACATTGCATATCAACCAATAAAATTTATTCTCACTCGAACTCAATGTTTTCGTAAATATATATATGATCATCGACCTTGTAAAGATCCTTGACTGAGAAGTCCAAATCGTTTTTAAAAAATAAAACTGTATATATGGTACTTTGATTTATGTCTAACGCTCACGTAAAAATTATCTTGACAGAGAACTTGGAGGCCTATACTATACTAAAACAGTAGGAGATATTAATCCTGATATGAAAAAACCAGTTGCCATAACACTAGCATTTATATTCAGCGTCACGGTACTATTATCAGGGGCTTTCGGCTATTCCGATTGCGCAGCCAAATGCGCCCGTGAAATGGCGAAGGCCAATCATCATGCTTCGATGGGTTCGGCAAGCCTGGCAGGAACGAATTGTTGTTCGGGGGCTATGAAAAACACCTGTGAAATGGCCCAAATGCTGGAAATCAAGATCCCCGAGTGTTCTGTGACAAGCCATCAAACGGTGTCTGCTGATCCAATCAGTATTGGATTTCTTCTCGGCGATACCGATACTGATATTTTCCAACCAACTCGATCTTCCCGGCGATTCATTGCTGGTGAAATCAACTCAAAACTACCTATCTATTTAAAAACGCTCTCCATTTTGAGTTGAACCCATTAGGTGCAGGGTTCATCCGATCTGCCGGTCTAAAGCTGTTTTCAGCGCTTCCATTTTGTTTACGTTCAATTAGGGTAAAAATTACTGAAGGAGAAGTTTATCATGTCAAAAGGCAAGAAAAAAAATATTAAATCAAAAAAAGCAAATCCATCGTCAAATGCTCAAAATAAAAATAAAAAGGTGACCCCCGAAAAACGGCAGGCCAAAAAAGATGTCGTGTTGGGTGCTGAAAAGAAAGGGCGTCTGCCGCTTATGGTTGCAATCGTGTGCTCAGTGCTCATCGTGGGTGGCGGGATTTACTATGCCGGCTATGATCGATCGGAGACCGCGCCGGTAGCAGGGTCATTTACATCTGAAAATAATGCCTCTCAGGTCAGCCTACCGGCAAGTCTTTTTGAAGACGGTAAGGCCCGGCATTTTCAGCATGTGGTCGGCGAATTCAATATTAAATATTTTGTCCTCAAAAGTTCAGACGGCATCATTCGGGCTGCCTTTGATGCCTGTGACGTCTGCTGGCCGGCGGGCAAAGGCTATTTTCAGGAAGGTGATTATATGGTCTGTCGTAACTGTGGCCGTAAATTCGCCTCTGTCCTGGTCAATGAAGTCAAAGGTGGATGTAATCCGGCACCGTTGAACCGCCGAGTCGAAAATGGAAAAGTTGTCATTGAAGTTAAAGATATCCTCGATGGCCGACGGTATTTCAATTTTTCTGGAAAGGCTTAGCCATGACGCTTAAACATATCTCATTTAAAAATCTGATCCGTCGCAAAGGCAAGGCATCTTTTGTTTTAGCCGGATTGGTAATCGGAGTCTCCACTGTGGTTGGCATCATCAGCTTTGTTGAGGCCATGACCAGCGATATCAATCATAAGCTTGAAAAATACGGTGCCAATATTCTGATTGTTCCCCGAACCGAGAATCTGACCCTTACCTACGGAGGGCTTTCATTGGGTGGCGTGTCTTTTGAGATGGAAGAAATCCGCCAGGACGAGCTGGCGCGGGTGAGTTCCATTAAAAACGCTCGCAATATCGCCGCCCTGGGTCCGTTGGTATTGGGAGTCGTCAATGTCGATTCGCACAGAGTGCTGCTGGCAGGTGTCGATTTCAAAGCATCCGCTATTTTAAAGCCATGGTGGCGAATGAAGGGAAAGCTGCCCGATGATAACAGTGTCATTCTGGGCGCTGAGGCGGCTCGCATTCTGAATCTGAATGTGGGAGACCGCTTTCAAATCAAAGATCGGCATTTTAGCGTTTCGGGCATTTTAAAACCAACGGGATCACAGGACGATCAACTGGTATTTGCGCGCCTGGACACAGCCCAGTCGTTGTTTAATAAAAACGGGCGGGTTTCTATGGCTGAGGTGGCCGCATTGTGTCAGGACTGCCCGATTGAAGAAATGGTAAAGCAGATCTCCGATGCGCTTCCGGGCGCCAAGGTGATGGCCATTCAACAGGTGGTCAAAGGCCGCATGGAGACCCTGGGGCATTTTAAGAAATTTTCCTATGGGATTTCCGGCGTGATCCTGCTGATCGGCAGCCTCGTAGTTCTGGTGACCATGATGGGCAGCGTCAGAGAGCGTACCGATGAAATCGGGATTTTTCGTGCCATCGGCTTTCGCAAGCGCCATGTCATGAAAATCGTGTTCCTGGAAGCCGCCATTGTTTCCGGGCTGGCCGGCATCCTCGGGTATTTGCTGGGCTGGGGAGTCACCAAAGTGGCCGTGCGCTTTTTTATTGAAGGCCACTCCGGTGTTGTGCCCTTTAACCTTGAGTTAGCAACCGGGGCTTTAATGCTGGCGTTAATAATCGGTTTGGTTTCAAGTGCCTATCCGGCCATCATCGCCTCGCGACTTGATCCCAATGAAGCGCTTAGGGCTTTGTAATCATAAAATCGGCGATAATTTTAATAAAGACACAATATCGTTAACCTTGCATTTTAAACATAAAAAGCAAATGAGCTAAAATGTCTAAAATGAACTAAAATGAGCTAAAATTAAAATAGATTGAAATCTTTAATTTTAGGCATTTTAGGCACTTTCAAACTTTAGGCATTGACAAGGGAGCCCTTATCTATGAGCTACATAGTTGCACAAGATTTAGTCAAAAAATACGGCAATGGAGCAGCAACTGTTACGGCTGTCTCCGATATCAGCTTTAAAATTGAGTCCGGTGAATTTATCGGCGTCATGGGAGAATCCGGGGCTGGCAAATCCACCCTGCTATCCATAATGGGAGCCATGAATGCCCCGACATCCGGCCAGTTTGTGGTCGATGATATCGACGTTTACAGCTTAAACCTGGAGAAGCAGGCGGATTTCCGCAGGGAATTTCTGGGCTTTATATTCCAGAGTTTTCACCTGGTGCCTTATCTTACGGTCTTCGAAAATGTCATGTTGCCGCTGACGATTATTAAGGCCGGTCGCAAACATAAACGCGCCCTGGTTCAAAATGCCTTGTCCCAGGTTGGATTGCTGGATAAGGCGGATCGGTTGCCGAACCAGATTTCTGGGGGCGAAAAAGAGCGCGTGGCAATTGCCCGGGCGATTGTCAACGAACCTCCGGTTTTATTGGCAGATGAGCCCACCGGCAATCTGGATAGCAAGACCTCGGCGGATATCATGAAATTGCTTCAACGCCTGAATGCAGATGGCATGACAATTATTATGGTTACCCACAGCTCGGAATGTGCTCAATATGCCCGCAGACTCATGCAGGTTTCTGATGGCAGGCTGGTATCCGATGGCTAAATATGGTAGAGCGTGAGATAAATTAAGCGTTTTGAATTTTCTTAGTTATAATCGGTATCATGAAAAAGGGACCATTTAAAACAGCTCTATTGTTCATTATCCTGGTCGCGATTGCCGGTTTTGCGCTTCATCTTTTTTATAACGGATATGTCGCAACAGCCGGCTCTCAACAACAGGAATTGGACCGCTTATTTGGTAATATGGGGATTCTTAAAATTCCGCATGTTACCCTGCCGGTTGAAATTCAGTTAAAAGATCCTTACGGCAACTGGATAAGATTGTCCGATTACCGCGGCAAGGTCGTATTTCTTAATTTTTGGGCTACCTGGTGCGCTGCGTGTGTGGTTGAGATGCCCGCTATGGAAAAATTGCATCGCAGGCTCAAAGATAAGGATTTTATGATGGTTGCAATTAACATGCAAGAATCCGATGCTCAGGTAAAAGCGTTTTTTGAAAAACTGAAGCTGTCGTTTACCACGCTGCTGGATTCTAGTGGTGAAGTCGCCGCCGGATTTGCCGTTAATGCGCTCCCGACCACATTTGTTCTCGATAAAGAAGGCAGGATTGTCGGCGCAGCCATTGGGCCAAGAGAGTGGGATAGCCGGGCATCAATGGCGCTGTTTGATTATTTAATGAATATGCGTTCCGCTTCTGGCTAGTGTCGTGTCCCATAAGCAATTTATAAAATACGAGTTTAGTTTATCAATCTTCTCCTTCAACAATACAGGTTTCGGGCCTTCGCCAAAGGCATTACGTTGAATCCTTATTTATCCATTCTGCGCCTTGGTGCTCACTGAAAGAACGGGGCAGGTTGTCTGGCGAACCACCCGATCTGTAGTTGAGCCCAACAACAGTGTTTTAACCAGTCCGTGGCCTCGAACTCCCAATACAATCATGTCCATCGCGTTGGCTTCCGCATACTTTATCAGTTCTTCATAGGGCTGACCCTCCAAAATACGGGTTTCCGGAGTGCACCAGTTGCGGGCGTCTTCGGGAATCATGCTAATGAGCTTTTCGGTAAACTGTTGATGCAGCCCCTGTTGAATTTCGGCGCTCAACGCTTTGTCCGGTTTAAGTAGTTCACTGGATACTGAAGGTTCGATAACATGCGCCAGATGAAGGTCTGCCTCAAACTCCTGGGCCAGGCTTAATGCATGTTGAAAGGCCAGATCGGAATCCGGTGAGAAATCGCAGCCAACCAGGATTTTTTTAAGGCGGATCTCCTGACTGATCGGATTGACAAATTCATGCTCCGGGCTGTGGACAACCAGCAATGGGCACGACAACACACGCATGAGGCGTTCGGTAACCGACCCCAGAATCAAGCGCTTAAGACCGGAGCGGCCCCGGGTGGCGGCAATGACCAGATCAATTCCCTTTTCTTCAACCAGACTGGATACTTCATCAGCTGTGTGCCCGACGGTAATCAAGGGCTCCCACTTGACAGGCTGCTCGCCGATAATTTGATCCAACTGCTCGGCGGCCTGCTTTCTAATACGGTTCTGCTGATCGACAGGATTCAGCTGAAATTCGCCATAGATTGCAATTGAGGATAAATCGATAACATGACAGATGTACAATTTGGCATCGAATTCTTTGGCCAGTGCGACACCATAGGGTATGGTATGATTTGAAAAATCGGAAAAGTCTGTGGCACAAAGAATTTTTTTCATTTGTACTCTCATGAGCTCTTCTCCTTTCTTTTAAACTTACCGAATTTCAACCCTTGATAACGGCAACCGGTTTAAGTTGCGCTACCCTTTTTGCAATACCCGCGCTGTGCACAACCTCGACAACCCGGTCTACATCCTTATAGGCTTTGGGTGCTTCTTCGGCCAGACCGGACATACTGCCGGCACGCACGTGGATGCCGCGCCCCTCGAGTTCCTCACGCAATTTTGCTCCATGGATGGTTTTTTTAGCTTTTTTGCGGCTCATAGTGCGACCGGCTCCATGACATGTCGATCCAAAGGTTTGCGACATCGATCTTTCGGTACCAACCAAAACCCAGGATGCCGTTCCCATTGAGCCGGGAACCAATACAGGCTGTCCGATATCACGGTAAACAGGCGGAAGTTCAGGCGAACCCGGTCCGAAGGCCCGTGTCGCCCCTTTGCGGTGAA
>JASFIX010000288.1:0-5775 GCA_050122435.1 Desulfobacterales bacterium | reverse complement strand
CCTGGTGGTTACACCGTTCTATCACATCGGGGCTGTGGGCTATCATTTGGCCCACGCCATTTCAGGATCCAGCACCACCTGTTTCCCGCAGCCTTCGTGGGATCCGGAGCTATTTCTTAACATCGTTGAAAAGGAAAGATGTACCTATCTGTATATTACCCCGGGGATGTACCGGCAGGTTTTTTCCGTACCGAATTTTAAAGAATATGACCTCAGCTCCTGGCGTACCTGTATCACCGGTTCAGAACCGGTACCCAGAGCCACTATCGAAGAGATGGCCGAATATCTACCTCAGGGCCGAATCTACAATGCCTACGGGCTGACGGAGGCGACCGGACCCGCTGTATCGGTGGCCAAGCATGAGATGGCCATTGAAAAAGCACCTTCTGTAGGGAGGCCCTTCGTAAACACGGACATCCGGGTGATGAATGAAACCGGAGAAGAATGCCCGACGGGTGAGGTGGGCGAAATAGCGGTAAGAGGCGATCAGGTGATGCGTGAATATTTGAATGATCCGGATACCACCAGCGCTACGCTCAAGGCGGGTTGGCTTTATACCGGTGACCTGGGTCAGATGGACGATGATGGGTATCTTTATGTCGTGGACCGTAAGAAAGACATCATCATCAGCGGCGGTGAGAACATCTCCTCGGTAGAGGTGGAATCCACCCTCTATAAACACCCTAAAATCATGGAAGCTGCTGTCATCGGCATTCCGGACGCCAAATTTGGCGAAGGGGTATGCGCCGTGGTGGTGCCACGGGAAGGCCAGGAGATCGCCGAAGAAGAAGTTCTTATGTACTGCAAAAAACATCTTGCCAGTTACAAAAAACCGCGCAAGGTGATTTTCACCGACGCCCTTCCACGCAATCCTTCGGGCAAAGTGTTGAAACGGGATTTAAGGAAACAGTACGCCGGTAGCGAGAAAAAGGTCTTTTCACGCAAGTAGACTGGATAAAGGAATATTTGAATGAGCCCGGCAGTTAACGGATCCATAATAGATTGCCTCGAATATGTTGACGGAAATACGAGGCATGGCAAACCGAAATTTAGTGAAAGAAAATCCTGTTGAAGTCCTACTTTTTCATATTACCCATATTTGCGGTTGCGGTTTTTCTTTTTCCGCTGGTATTTCCCGAGTCCTATTGGATCACGGTATTCATCTATGTAGGCATATATGGGCTGATTGTGGTTGGCTATGATCTTCTTTTGGGCTATTGCGGCCAAATTTCCCTGGGACATAACGCCCTGTTTGCCATCGGGGCTTACGCCACCGCCATTACAACCACCTGGTTTGGCTGGTCTCCCGTCTTCGGCATCGTTGGTGGAATAGGTATTACCTGTCTGATCGCGTTTGTTGTTGGAATTCCCACATTACGGCTGCGCGGATACTATTTGGCCATTGCCACGATGGGATTCGCTTTTATCGTTGAATCGCTGATTCGGACTCAATACCTCGGCGGATCTTCGGGCATTTCCGGAATCCCCCATCTTTCCGTCTTAGGCTACACTTTCGATTCTGACCGCAGTTATTACTATCTTGTCTGGAGTATTGTTTTTCTGGCGGCTATTGTTTGCCTGCGAATTGCTGAAACCGCTCTTGGCAGAAGTATGAAGGCCGTGCATACCGACGAAGAAGCCGCCGGCTGTATGGGAATCAATGTTGCCAAAACTAAGATTCAGGTATTTGTATTTAGCGCTGCACTGGCAGCTATCGCCGGCAGTTTATACGCTCATTATGGGACGGTTATTTCTCCCAATAGCTTCAATATTATGCTGTCGGTGAAACTGTTGCTGATGCTTTTCCTGGGAGGCGCCGGCAGCATATACGGGGGACTTATCGGGGCTTTAATTCTATTTGCACTACCTGAATTTCTAGAACATATGGAGAGATTTGAACTGGCCATTGAAGGCCTTGTGTTCATGCTCATTCTCATTTTTCTGCCCAAAGGTTTGGTTGGCGGATTAAATCGTTTGTTGAGATTAAGATAGATAATACACTGATATTAATATTAAATATTGTTTAGCGGCTAATAACAATTATCTAACAGGCTATGACAACTACCCACCCACATATCTTAAAAGGCCGATCGATTTCGAAAAATTATGGCGGTCTGCAAGCCCTGCTAAACGTTGATTTTGAGGTCGCAGACGGAATGATCTTTGCGATCATCGGACCCAACGGAGCAGGTAAAACCACCTTGTTCAATCTTATTTCAGGCTTTGACAGAGATTATTCCGGCGAATTCATTTTTAAAGATGTTTCCCTGGGACAATTTCCGCCCCACGATATCACCCTGCGCGGAATTGCCAGGACCTTTCAAAACGTTCGGCTTTTTAAAAATCTCACCGCCCTGGAAAATGTTGCCGTAGGATGTCATGGCTGGGCAGCTCCTATTTATTCCCGCGCCATATTCGGTTTCAAGTCGACCCGGCGGGAGGAACATACCATTAAAGCGTATGCCCTGGAGATGCTGGACTTTGTGGGAATGGTGGATAAAAGCGACACGGAAGTCGAATCTCTTTCTCTAGGCGAGCAAAAGCTGTTGGAAATCGCTCGTGCATTGGCGGCCAAACCTAAACTGCTGCTGTTAGATGAACCCGGTGCAGGTCTGAATGATCGGGAGATGGATAATTTGGGGGAGATTATCTTTAAAAATAAAAAAGGCGGAATTACCCAGATTGTAGTTGAACACAATATGAAATTCATCATGAGTATTTCAGATGATATTATGGTTCTGAATTTCGGAACCAAAATTGCTAGTGGACCTCCTGAAATAATCGCGAAAAACGAAAGTGTTATTGAAGTATACCTGGGCAAGGAAGAGGATTTTGTTAGAACTGAATGATGTCACATCCGGTTACGGAAAATTTCAAGTCCTAAAAACGGTCTCCATCAACGTAAATGCCGGTGAAATCGTTTGCGTGGTTGGCGCCAACGGTGCCGGCAAAACGACTTTGATGAGAGCGATTTCGGGTATAATAACTATCTGGCAGGGTAATAAAATTTTTAAAAGTGAAGACGTAACCCGGCTCAGTGCAGCCAAACTAACCAAAGCCGGCATCATACAGATACCGGAAGGTCGATTGATTATCAAGGAACTTTCAGTCGAGGACAATCTTCGCTTAGGTGCGTACGCCCATTATTTTAAACTGGCTAAAACCAAGTTTAGAGAAGATATGGATTCGGTCTATGAGCTGTTTCCCATACTCAAAAAAAGAACACACCAGAAAGCCGGTACACTGTCAGGTGGAGAACAGCAGATGCTGGCCATCGGTCGGGGTCTGATGGGCAGACCCAAAATGCTCCTACTTGATGAACCCTCTCTGGGGCTTGCACCGCTGGTGGTATCCACCATTTTTAAAGTGATCAAAGAACTGAACCAGAACGGATTGCCGATTCTTCTTGTAGAGCAGAATGTTCGGGCTGCCATGCAAATTTCAAATCGGGGATATGTGTTGGAAACCGGATCGGTGGTTATCGAAGGAACCTGTGAGGATCTCTTAAAAGATGAAAAGGTGGTGAAGGCATACATGGGTGCATAATCTCTAACGAACAGGAGGGAATCGCTTAAAAAGGGTGTAACTGTTGGGATATGGTGATGAATACAGGCGTTACCATTTACCATTATTTTAGGACTTATTACCAATGAAAGGAGGACACAGTGAAACAATCAAAATTATCAGTGGTAGCAATCGTCATTATGGCCATTTTTGTCTGCTCGCAAACGGTGTTTGCGGCGGATACCATCAAAATTGGCGCTGCCTATGGCATGACCGGTCGAATCGGCTGGATCGGAGAGGATTGTGTCAATGGCGCAAAACTGGTGATCGAAGAAATCAACGCCAAAGGCGGGATTGATGGAAAAAATCTTGAACTGGTTGTCTACGACACCAAAAACAATCCTGATTCGGCCAGAACAATTTTTGAGAAATTGATCAAAAAGGACAAGGTCGTGGCAATTATCGGCCCCGTGATTACCCAGGCCACTCAAACTGTCATGCCCATCGCTGAAAAATACAAGGTCCCTTACGCTGCGGTTTCAGGAGGCATTCAGATCAATGCCAAGATCCTGCCAGATTATAAAAAGCAGGGAAAGAAAAGTTATACCTGGGCCATGAGTATCGGCACTCCCAGACAGAATGAAGTCAAAACCATCTGGCTTCAGAAAAAGGGATTTCAAAAGCTCGGCAATATTGAGCCGCTCTCACAAATGGGAGAACTTTCAGCAGCGATGTATGACCAGTGGGCCCAAAAGTACGGCATGAAGGTCGTCGCGAGTGAAAAATTTGATAACAAGGGCACTGACTTTACAACCCAGATGTCAAAACTCAAGGCGGCTGGTGCGGATTCCATCGGGACGATGGCCTCCGGTGGTCCGGCGGTGACCCTTGTTAAAAACAGGGATCAGGTTGGCATGCAAGATATGCCGATGATGGTTTCCGATGCCAACCTCTCCAAAAAGTTTATCGGACTGCTGGGTGAAAACACAGCCAATGTTTACACCGTTGGCGCCAAGATCAGCTTTCCCCAGCACTTGGATTCAGGTGACCCGCAGAAACAAATCATTGCGGATTTTCAGAAAAAATTTGAAGCCAAAATCGGCAAAGGTCCCAAGAGCTGGTTTTTTGCTTCGGTGGGCTATGATAGCGCTCTGATGTTCGTAAAAGCGATTGAGCAGGTCGGAACGGATGGTGAGAAAATTAGAGATTGGGTAGAAGGCCAGTCGAAATTCCAGGGAGTTCAGGCTGTATACTCCTGGAGTGCCCGGGATCACAGAGGAATCGGGGTGGATCAATGCTCGGTTCTTGGTATTAAAGGTGGCGATTGGGTGCCGGCTCAATAGTACTTGTCTGGCGGGAAAGGCTCACAAGATTCGATGGGCCTTTCCCGTCTTGATGATTTTTCGAGGGATGTAACTCAGGAGCAGCACATTGGACACCTTTTCGCTCTATGTTCAATTTATCATTTCGGGCCTGACCATGGGCGCCATCTATGCCATGGTGGGGATCGGATTTTCCTTCATCTACCGGGTCACCACGGTATTGAATTTTGCTCAAGGTGAATTTCTTATGCTGGGTGGTATGGTGGCCATTACGATGACGTCTGTTATGGGATCATCTCTCATACCGGCCCTGATCCTTGCCATTCTGGCGGTAACGCTAACCGGTATGCTGTTTCATTTGGGAGCGATTCGGGTGCTGGGAAAGGCCGAGCCGGTCAGAATGATTCTGATAACGATTGCCGGCTCCATGTTTTTACAGGGTGTCGCTTACCTCATCTGGGGAACGGATGATTACAACCTGCCGGCGTTGATTAAAACCGGAACCATCAACATTTTCGGGGCCGCCGTAAACTCTCAGGTTATCCCGGTATTTATTGCCGCCATTTTAATTTCCTTTGTTTTAAAGATCTTTTTTGACAAAACTATCTGGGGAAAGGCCAGTACATCATGTGCTGAAAGTCACGAAGCGTCCATGTTGCTGGGCATCAATGTTGATCGGATGGGAATGCTGAGTTTTGCGATGTCGGCCGGAATCGGGGCCATCGGTGGTATTTTGATTGCACCGATCTCTTTGATGCAGTATCAGAAAGGTGTTCCCCTGGCGATTAAAGGCATTGCCGGTGCGGTTATCGGGGGTCTCGGTAACATCTGGGGGGCCTTGATCGGTGGCTTGATATTGGGGCTGGCGGAGGCCTTGAGTGCCGGAGTCATTGCATCCTACATGACCGATGTGGTTGTATTTGTGATTCTGATGCTGGTCCTGTTCATC
>JASFIX010000287.1:0-5784 GCA_050122435.1 Desulfobacterales bacterium | reverse complement strand
TGGGTTATGGGTTCAAGGGTTATGGGTTGCGGGTTTCGCGTTGCTTTTTTCCCACAGCTGCAGCGGGTTTCCTTGTTCTCCAGTGTCCATCTGTGATCTGACCTCTGACATCTGTCATCTGTTAACTAGCCTCTGAACCTTTGAACGTTGAACCTTTGAACCTTGAGGAACGATTTGCTTCCGCCAGCGCTGCCAAGCCCAAAACGGTTTCGAGTTGGGATTTTAGCGGATTTTGATTTAAGGTATTCAAATGATCAAGCTGGTCTTTGAGTTTTTCAAAGGCCTTGCCGGTGATCCGTCCGCTGGAGGCGGCCACCCGGATGCACAGCTGCAGGATGAAAAAACTCAAAAAAAGAATCAGACCGATAGCCCAGAAGGCGTGCATAAAAAAATCACCCGAAAGATAACTGCCACTAAAAAAGGTCTGCAGGGTTAACCAGCCGCAGTAGGCCAGGAATCCGATGGCGGGCAGGTTAAAAAGGGTTTGCAGGATCAGACCGCTGAGCTTGGCGGTCAAGCGTTCGAGCTCGGCGTCTAACGCGTCCGTCCAGATGCCGGCGAGCTTGTGCTCGAAACCTTCTGTCCCGCTCAATGCATCTTCCACTTTACGAATCGAGCTGTCAAATCCGCCCTGGACCATGGATCTGGCAATATCCGGCCAGTTTTCCAGCACCGCAACCCGGTAATTCCTGAAAGCCGCTGTCATCTGATGATCCTTTTGGGGGTCCTCAATTGCCGCCTGGGCCTCCTTTGACCGCTTTAGCGCCGAGAGCGTGTTCAATACCTGGCGCACCGGACGTCCCTGTCGAAAAACCGCCATGATGCCGCTACCAAAAATCAACAGGCGCGCCCAGATGGCAATCATCCATCCCATGGGTCCCAGCCATCGCTGGGCCAGCTTTTGGTAAACCAGGACATTCAGCCCGAATAACGGTTGAGTTCCGGTTGCCTGCATACCGGAAATGGCGCTTCCCAGCGCTTTTTTTTCGGTATCGATAATCAAGCCGGCCGCCTCAGCCAAAACAGCTTTATTTTTCAGCACTTCGCCACCGGCTTCCTCGAAGACAAAATCCCGCAGGCGTTGGGCGTTTTCAATTCGGCGGTCGATGACATATCCGGCCCGATTGATGGTGTTTACCACCAGCTGTTTCAAATCCTCAAATTCATCAAAATCATGTCGAGGACCGGCGTCGGCATCCCAATTCGGATCCTGCAGGTTCCGCCGGGCAGATATACAAAACACCCGATCGGCCGGCGCCTGCCAGCCCATCCGGATGTGTTCGAGAAAGTCCGGCACAATTTGCTTTTTGAGCTCGGGCTCATCCAGCCGGTCGCATTTATTCAGAACACAAACCAGAGACGCGCCGCTGAATTTTCGGATGAATGGCGCCAAAAAATCCAGGTGATCCCGCCTCTTGGGGTTTTCGGCGTCAAACACACAGATCAGCATATCGGATTTGGCAATGGTTCTTTCGACCAGGGGGATATGTTTTTTAAACGCCCTGCTGTCCGTATCCGGGGTATCGATCAAAAGCACATGCTCGAAGTCGTCGGCTGCCGGGGTTGAACGCGTTTCGACGATTTCACTGTCAAGGGCCTCGATCAGTTGTCCGCCATCGTTGGGATTGCCGCTAAAAATGATTAAATGATCGGTGGTCGGCCGCTGGTGGCCGATCTCTGAAAGATCATCCACACCGGCCAATGCATTTAACAGGGTGGATTTGCCCGATCCGCTGGGCCCGACAAGCGTGACCACCAGCTTGCGGTCGAAGCGCTCGGCAATGCCTTCGATCATGCCAATGGCCTGGCTGCATTGTTTTTCAAGCCCGCGTCCCGGAAGCCACTGGGGCGCTTCGCTGAGTTCGGAATTCAGCCGGTGTAAATCATTTTTAAATCCCTCGATTCTGCCCATGGCTTTTAAGAGGGCGGTCTGGCGATCTAAATTCATTTTTTAGTTTATTTCCTCCGCGCAGATATTCATGCTGCTTTGCATATCGGAAACCAGGGCGTCTGCCTGCTCAATGGTCTCGTTGACGCTGTGGATCGTACCGGCGGTAATCGTTTCTTCAAAAAGCTGCTGCACTTTTTTTAATTTGTGATTAAACCAGGCCTGGGCAATAGGCTCCAGCATGGTTTTGAGCTGCTGTTGATCGGCTTTTTTCAACTGGGTGGTCACCGGTATGGCAACCAGTGCGTAGAGGTCTTTGGCACCGAAAAGCCCGGTCAATTTTACCTTGATCCCGGCAGCACCGACCGGGTCTCCGGTGGACAGTACATAGGTAACCGCCGCTGTGGCCGGTAACACGTTGAGTGAGGCCCAAAAGGTCTGGCTAACTTTTGACCAGACCCCCATTTTGCCGCGAAAATAGTCGGCCAGCTTTTTTAAATCCGCCAGCATGTCTTTGGGTATGTCCACCAGTTCTTCCTTTTGGGAAAGGATTGTTTGCAGCATGGAACGAAAATCCTGATCCCGCAACCGCTCCTGTTCCGCAAAAACCGACGGGGGGGTATCGACGAAAAAACGCAGAATCTGATCTTGATCGGTGGATTCCGCCCGGGGATTTTGCGCAGCGGCATTCTCCTGTTGGATGCGAATGCGATCCACCAGCTCAGACATCCGTTTAACAACCGGGTCGTTTAACGATCCGCTAACGGTAATCTGGGGGCCAATGGCCTGGGCATGCAAGCTGGTCACCGCGGTGACCAGATCCTCTTCGAGCTTTTTGTTAAAATCTCCGGAATCGGCCGGAACGGCTTTTTCGGCGGCGAGGCGGTCTTTGGCCCAACCGGCGGCCCCGAACAATACTTTCAGGGGAAACTCGATCACATTGCCGGTTTTGCGCATAAACTTGATGTGGGGCGGATCGGTTTTGGCCCAGATTTTAGCAAAGCGCTTCATGACCCGATCCATCGGGAAATGTTTGAGGGCCTCGTGCACGTATTGGCTCTGGACGGTTTGAAAGGCATCCAGATAAAGTCGCAGCTCATCCAGGGAGCACTGCGCATCGCTAAGGAGGGTTTCGGCATTTTTCAGTACGTCTTTTAATATCGAAGCATGCAGCTCGAGCCGCAATTCAGGGGCGTCAACCGCTGCCAGGGCAGAAAGAAATTCGAGGCCATCCTCCGGTACGGGCCTCAGCTTCATGAAACTTTTTTCAGCTGCCACCCGGTTGTCTTCGTCGGCACGGTAAATCCCAAGAAGATTTTTTTCAGCATCATCGCCGTAGATACCGCCGGCCACAGTCATGGCATGCTCGCGCACCTCCTGGTCGGTAAAACTGGGATAAACGCGATAGATCAGAAAACACTTGCGGGTGCCGATACCGGTGAGCATCTGGGACATAAAATCAGTGTTGTCCCGGTTGTTGTAATTGGAATTGGTAAAAATATAAACAAATAGATCCGAGGCTTCCAGGGCCAGACGGGTCACATCCCGGTTGATGTACTCGCCTCTGGCACCGGTATCAAAGTCAGGTGTGTCCAGTAAAACCAGGTCTTTGGGCCCCGAGCGGTTGATCACATAAAGCGGGTTGCCGGGATGGGTGAGATCGGCGCTGTCTTTTAGCGGTTGCAGATCCGCTTGAAACGGCTCGGCCAGATCGGAAACCACCCGGCTTTGTTCCACCAGGCTTTGGGGGATTGAGAACAGCACCCGGCGATTCATACCGGCCCGGCCGCCGGCGGGCGCCAGCCTCTCGCCCGAAAGCGAATTAAACAGGGTCGACTTGCCCGAGGAGCCGCCGCCGCAAATCGCGGCGACAATGGGAAAATTCGATGAGAATCGGGGGATCAGCTTGGCTTCGACGATATGGATCCAGGAGGCGATATCGGATTCCTCACCGAATTTAAGCAATTGCGCCAGGTCCGGAATGCCTTCTTTTAAATTTGATAATGCCTTGTGAAAAGCGGAGTCCATAAACTACTTTTTTAACATATGGAGATCATTAAGACAAAAGATAAATCGCAAACGCCCATATTCAACCGTTGCATTATTGTCAGAATTGGTTAAACTCCATCTGGCTCCTGGATTTAAAATGAGGTGTCAGTGTTCAGGTGTCAGGTGTCAGCGTTTAGCATCTGAGCTTGCACTTTTCAGTTCGATCAATGCTGACACCCGAAACCTGACACCTGAAACCTTTGACTTACACCTGAAAAATGTTTGAATTAAAATTTATGCCAACTAACATTACCGACTTACAGGTATTGGCTCTGGACTGCCAGGCCACCGGCGCCAATCCCCAAAAGGGGCATCTCCTTGAAATCGCTTGGCTAAAAACGAGCGCTTCCGACACACGCAACCCCAGCGCCCTACCCGTTAAGTCTTATCTTGCCAGTTTACCGGAGGATGTTGAAATACCGCCGGCCGTGCAACGCGTAACCGGAATATCTAAGGAGGCTTTAGGAAAAACACTCACCCCGACCAAGATCTGGCAAAAGGTTTGCAAAACCGCAAACCAGATCGCGGCGGCCGGCCAGATGGACAACTGCCCGCTAATTATCCATTATGCCCGCTTCGAAGAGCCTTTTCTAAGAGAGCTGCACGCCGCAAACAGCCGCCGGGATGATTTTCCGTTCCGCATCATATGCACCCACGAAATCGCCAAACGCTTGCTACCCGGGTTGCCGCGCAGGGGACTGCGAGCCGTGGCCGGTTACTTTGGACACTCGGTACCGCGGCAGCGGCGCAGCGGCGCTCATGCTGTGGCCACAGCCATGATCTGGCAGCATTTCGTTCGGCAGCTCCAGACGCAGCACGACATCCGGCATTTAGATCAGCTGGCTGACTGGCTGAATCGTACCAGGCCCAACAGCCGAACCGGTCGGGACTATCCGATGAGGCCTGAAATTCGTCTCAATCTGCCGGATAAACCGGGCATTTATCGCATGTTACGCTCCAATGGCGATTTGCTTTACATTGGAAAAGCGACATCCCTGAGGCAGCGGGTGAACAGTTATTTTCGACAAAAGGGATCCCACGCTGAGCACACCCTCGAAATGCTCAGTCAGGCGGCCGACCTGGAAGTGATCCGCACCGGCTCGGCGCTGGAAGCCGCCATGCTGGAATCCGATGAGATCAAACGGCACAATCCACCCTATAACGTCGCGCTGCAAACGGGACAGCGCAAGCTGGCATTCTGCTCCCATGATTTACAACAATGTGCCGGCAAACCCGATGCCATCCATTGCATTGGTCCGCTACCCGAAGGGAACCCGACGGCAGCCATAATGGCCTTCGCGGCCTGGCTTAAAAACAGTCGGGTTGAAACCGGTGATCATTTTTTGAAAAGCGCATATGCCCTTCTGGGCGTTCCGCAAGCCTATGTCCCGGAACCGGACTGTCTTGTTGAGGGCCTGGCTTTATTTCGTCGCAATCACCGGGAGCGCTTAAACACCCCTTCCGCAATGCGGATTCTGGTCGGGCTCGGCCGTGAACTCTGGAATGAAAGACTCAAAACACTTGAAAAAGCCAAATCCGAAGTGGCGGAAGAACAGATCGAAGAGACACCGGATGATCAAGAAGAGGAAATTGAAGAGCAGCCGACCTGGACGCCGGAGGCCGTGGCCCGCGGAATCGAACATTCCATTATGCACGGTGCCCATCTGCTTCGCCGCGCACGCTGGCTGTGCCTGCTGAGCGAATCATCTCTGGCCTGGGAGGCACGCAACGCAGAGGACCATCGTAAAACGGTAATACTGTTTCAAAACGGTGCCGTGAGCTTACGAGAACAACTGCCTGCCGAAAAAGAAACGCCCCTGTCACCGGGCTATACCAAACGCATTCCT
>JASFIX010000286.1:0-5808 GCA_050122435.1 Desulfobacterales bacterium | reverse complement strand
TTTATCCTGGAAAAATATCTTGCTGATCGTTTTTTCATAAAAATATTCGATTCCCCCGAATCTTCCAAATCCGAAATTTAATTTGTTTAGCTGGGGCATTATCACCAGTTCTTTGTTCAAAACATGATTTTTAATTTGGTCTTCTGATTTTTTATCAAAAAAGACACCCGCCGTATCCCCGCTGACTGCCGATGAGCTCCAGGTGGCGGCCAAAATGATTACAAAAAACCAAAGACAGCTTTTTTGATATATGCGTTGCACGATGTCAACTCCTGTTTCTAAAAAGAAAGCCGTGATGCTTTAGATAGCCAGTTCAATGCCTTCTTTTTTAAATCGATTATTGACCCGTTTTTTAATCAGAGGGGTAAGGGATTTCCACCAATCTTGCGCCAGCAACATGCTTTCCTGAAGGATGAGCGGCCAGACCTTGATGGTTTTCTGGCCTAAATCTGTCTGATAAAATTCCAGTAAGGCCTTTATTTCCTTATGATTGAAGTGTTTGGCATATATGGGAACGACCATATCGAGGAAACCGCCCTTAGTCGTCATATGTTCATCGACGACTTTGTTTATCTCCTCGCTCAGGATTCGATACGTTTTAGCCGGCAAATCCGGCCGTGAAGCCTTGATGGTCTGGCTAAATTGACGAATGAAGAAATCTGAAGTTTGCTTGGTTACGTCAGGCGGCCCGGTAATCCGGATCAATTTTTCAATATCGGTTCTTTTTGCGGGGTCTATATTTTCGGCGGCTGCCGGCGGAACCAGCAAACACAACATCACGGCCCATGCCATCAGAATGTTTATCATCAATTTTCTCCTCTGCGATTAAACCGGCTTGAATTCCGGCCGGGCTAGCGGTCTAACAGCTCGCGGGCATGCGCTAAAGTCGTTTGGGTAATTTTCTCACCGCCTAACATTCTAGCGATTTCTTGATAGCGGTCTTCCATATCCAGCAAGTTAATCGAGGTTCGGGTTCTGCCGGCTGAAACCTGTTTTGAAATTCGGAAATGCTGGTCTCCGAATTTTGCGATTTGCGGCAGGTGAGTAATACAGATCACCTGATGGTGTTTGGCAAGATCAGCCAGCTTTTTGCCGACAACTTCGGCCACGCCACCGCCGATGCCGGCATCGACCTCATCGAAAACCACCGTTTCAACCGAATCGGTTTTTGCCAGCAAGGCCTTCAAAGCCAGTATCACCCGCGAAAGTTCGCCACCTGAGGCAATGCTTGCCAAGGGTTTTAAATTCTCCCCTACATTGGGGGCGATTAAAAATGTGGCCCGGTCGATACCGATTTCGCTGATCATCTGGCTTCCGGCAGTCAGATGCGGGTCAGTTTTTTCTTCGGCCGGTGTGGACAGCACCGCCACATCAAAGTTGGTTTTTGGCATTTTTAAGGTGGCCAGCTGACGTATCACTTTCGTGGCAAAACTGCCGGCTGCTTTTTTACGTTTGCGGGACAATTCTAATGCAAGGTCTTTGAGTTCGGTATGTAATTGAGCAAGATGGGTTTCGGCGTCGTTTATTTTTTCTGCAATATTTTCAATGCCCGAGAGGTCCTGTTCGATGGACTTAAGCTTTTCAAATACGGCGTCCAGGGAACCCCCATATTTGCGCTTGAGCCTGTTGAGGCAATCGAGTCTTTCCTCGACGGCATCCAGTTGTTTTTCTTCCATCTGAATCGAGTTCTGGTAGCTGCGCAATTCTTCAATCAGATCTTCGATTTGATAAGCGGTATCTTGCAAACGTTTCGTTTTTGATTTCAGCTGGCTGTCAATTCGGCTGGTTTTTTCAAGATCCTTAATTACAGCGACCAGTTTTTCCATGGCAGAACCCGGAGCGCTATAAAGTGACTCGATGCTGCTGTATACGGTCTGATAAAGTTCTTCAGCATTTTTTAGCCGCGCCCGCTCCTGCTCAAGATCCTGGTCTTCGCCCGGGAGGGGATTGGCGTCTGTGATTTCTTTTTTTTGAAATTCCAGCAGCTCAATCTGTTCCGCCTGCCGTTCCTTGATAGCTCTTAATTCCGCTAATTTTTCCAGCTGCGGGATCATTTTGTTAAAACAGGTGCTGACAGCTTCGCGTAATGGCATCAGGCCACTGAATTGATCCAGAATGAAAAGATGCTGTTCTTCTCTTAACAGCTGCTGATGGGCATGCTGTCCGGAAATGCTGGCCAAATTTTCGGTAATGGTATTGAGCAACTGGATGGTGGCAATGCGACCATTGATGTAAACTCGATTGGTATCATGACGGGAAATAATTCGTCTGACGAGCAAACCTTCGGCCGCCTCATATCCGTGTGTTCTCATTATCTTGGCGACCTGACTGGAATCGGCAATTTCAAAAAGGGCTTCCAGCTCGGCGCTTTCAGCTCCCGAGCGCACCAGATCCGCCGATGCGCGGCTGCCCAGCAAAAGGTTCACCGCATTAAGGATGATGGACTTGCCCGCACCGGTTTCCCCGCTGAAGATGGTCAGACCCTTGGAAAAACCGATTTGCAGATCATCGATAATAGCAAAATTTCGAATGGATAGTTCTTTTAACATAAATTAAACAACCGAACTCAATTTGCCACGCCCTGATGGAATAACAAACGATGCACCTCCGTGTTCATCCTGGCCTGATTTTGGCCAAAACGGTTAACGATGTGGGCGTGTGTGCGTGCGTCCGTGTTTGCCTGTCGGGAAGATGAGCTCAACTGGAAGAATTTATGGCATAACCCTAAAGGTTTGTAAAGCAGATTGGCGGCTTGCCAAAACTGATTTTAAGCTATTGAAATTATATATTTTTTAAAATTCGATGCAGGACGGAATGCGATTGATACCGCTTCAGGTTACTTTGGATATCCGGTGATTTCTCGGATGCGCTCATACAACGGTTTCAACCGCCGATACATTTTTTTGTATACATCATGGTAAAGCGCATCATATAAAGCATGGTTTTTTTGATCGGGTTCAAAGACTTCACCGATATGCGTCATGGCATCAACCGCGGTTTTAAAGTCCGAATGCAGGCTCAAACCCACAGCCGCGTCGATGGCCGCCCCCAGACCGGAGGTCTCGTAAATATGGGGTTTGGCGGTAGGCAGACCGAATATATCAGCGGTTAGCTGAAGGGCACTGCGGCTTTGGCTGCCGCCGCCGGATACACGCAATGCGGTTATTGCAGTGCCACTGCGCTTTTCGATACGCTCCTTGCCTTCCCGCAGGGCGTAGGCAAGTCCTTCTAAAATCGAGCGATATAGATGGGCGCGGGTATGGATGTCGCCGAAGCCGATAACGGCGCCCTTGGCTTCCGGTCCCGGCATTTTGAGACCAGGGGTCCAATAAGGCTGGAGCATAAGCCCCATTGACCCCGGTGGAATGGCTTCCACCAGTTTATCAAATAGGGCTTCGGGTGCAATTCCCTGGCGGGCGGCTTCCTGCTGTTCATGCTGGCCGAATTGTTCCTTAAACCATTTGACCATCCAGTAGCCCCGATATACCTGAACTTCGATTGTGTAAAAGCTGGAAACGGCTGATGGATACGCAGGCAACAGCGGAATAGGCTCGATATATTTTTTATGGGTAACATTGATGGTGGCGGTGGTTCCGTAGCTTAAACAGCCGACGGACGATTCGAGACTGCCGGAGCCGATAACCTCACAGGCCTTGTCAGCCGCCGCGGCAATCAACGGCAAGCCTTGCGGAATTCCGGTTTCTCGGGCTGCAGCAGTGGTGATTTCACCCAGAGGCGCTCCCGGTGGGACCAAATCAGGCAGGATGGCCGGATCTATTCCCGGCAAAACCCGCCATTTCCAGTCCCAGCTGGCTGACCAGCGCAACCGCTTGTAATCAAAAGGAATGTAAGCCACCTGGCAGCCGACGGAGTCAACGAATTTTCCGGTCAGCCGGTGGGTCAGGTAACCGGAGAGCAACAAATACTTATACGTGTTGCGCCACACATCGGGCTGATAAGTGCGGATCCAGTTGGCTTCTGCTTCCTGCTGGAGATAGGCAACCGTTTTGGCCAGACCGGCAATTTTAAAAATAAATCCCCAGAGTCCGCCTACCGGCGGCAGCCCGTAAGTTTTGCGCTGATCCAGCCACATCATTGCCGGGCGCAGCGGCTTGCCATCTTTATCAACATTGACGACGCTTGAGCGCTGTGTGGTTAAGGCAACTCCGGCAACGCGCTCTTTATCGACATCGGGATGCTGCCAGATCCCCTGGCAGGCCTTTACCAGCGCATTCCAGAATACTTCCGGATCCTGCTCCGCCCAGGCGGGCTGCTCCGAATAATAGGGGACAAACGTCACCGCTTTTTTGGCCAGCAGCTGTCCTGCGACATCGAATATTAACGCTTTCAGGCTTTGGGTTCCGTTGTCGATTGCCAGGATTAGATCTTTGGTTGACATCAATCAAGCACCATCACTTAAGATATAGACGTCGTCTTTTTTATTCCCTGTTTCAGATTTTTCTCTTTAGGTTCAAAGGTTCAGCGTTCAGAGGTTAAATAAAAGAAGAAAAATGCCAGAGGCCAAACCGCCAGAACCCAGAACCTGTGAACCCAGAACCTTGAACCCTAATTGGGATTACTCCCCCAGCGTTTGGGCCAAATTCGGGTGGCAACTCTATTGAACCACTGGCCAACGGCCGCTAACGGGATTAAGTTCTTTATCCTTATTGGGGTGGTGGGTTGTACCGGCAACGCGTGAGAATGATGCCACTGCTCCAGATAAATGGCAATCTCTTTTTTCCAGCGCTTGCTGTTCCACGGCAGTACCGGCTGGCACAGGGCCCGGATTCGTTTTAGGTGTTCTTTGCCGCCCTGAGGGGTCAGCAGACCGATACGCACTCTTCTCAAAAGCAGGTCTTCCAGATGGCGTATCCGCTCGTTTGCGGCGACAAATGGCAACTCCGCCCACAGGGTGTGAGTAGCGGGAATTTGCTCCAAATCCCTTGCTTCTGCTGCTTGCACCAGTGCATCTGCGTCTTGACCATAGCGGCCGTAAAGCCGGCGCCAGACGTTGTCGGCTAAGCCAAAACGATTCAGTATTTTATGCGGTGGTGCGGCAAAGAGCGGTTTGTGCTTATCGGAGAATTTTTGAGATGCCAGAAACGGTCTGGCGGCTTTAAGGGCATCCCAGGCCAGACGGCGAAACGTCGTCAATTTCCCGCCCGTGATGGTTACCAGGCCCTTATCCACCCAGACCACATGTTCGCGAGATTCTGCAGAAGGTGACAGCCGGCCATCGCTTAAAATAGGCCGCAAGCCGGCAAATGCGGAAATACAATCATCTAAGCAAATATCCAGTGTTGGAAATATGGCGTTCAAGCCCTCTAGCAAATAAGTGATTTCACCCTCTGTAATGGTGGGCTCAAGGGCGAGGTTTGTTTTGTGATCCAGATCGGTGGTCCCGACCAGGACCGCGCCTTCCCAGGGCAATACAAAGATGTTGCGGTTATCCCGCGGGTGCACGAAGCAGACGCCGGCATCAAACGGAAGCGCTTCGGCTGAAAATACCAGATGGCTGCCGCGCAGGGGGCGCAGATGGCGGCCGGGCTCAGGTGAGGGATGAAACTTTTCTGCCCAGCAGCCGGTGGCATTAATGACCAGCCGGGTCTCAACCGTTCTGGCTTCACGGGTTTCGGTGTCTTCGATTTTAACGCCGACCACGTCGCCGGTTTGATTGCGAAGAATATCGATCGCGGTCGTGTAGTTCAATGCAACGGCTCCGGCGGCGACGGACTCATTGATCAGGCGCAGCACCAGCCGTGAATCGTCAACCTGAGCGTCATAAAAGAAAAATCCGCCTTTCAGGCC
>JASFIX010000285.1:0-5813 GCA_050122435.1 Desulfobacterales bacterium | reverse complement strand
ATCGTTAAGAGTACATTAAAAAAATAATATCTTGATGGTTGAATAACGGAAACAAACCAGTTAACGATACAAAAGCATCAAAATCACCCAAAACTATACAATTTCACCCCGAATGGGAGGACCGCAATGAAAACCATTGGAATGATCGGCGGTATGAGCTGGGAGTCTTCAATTGAGTATTACCGAATCATCAATGAGACCGTTCGAGTCGAGCTGGGTGGGTTGCATTCCGCCAAAAGCATAATGGTTTCCGTGGAGTTTGCCGAAATTGAAGCGCTACAGCATCAGAATCGCTGGGATGAGGCCGCCGAAATTTTGATTGCTGCGGCCCGCAGCCTTGAAAGCGGCGGTGCTGAATTTGCGATTATCTGTACAAACACCATGCATAAATTGTATGATAATATACAACAAAGTGTCCAAATCCCGCTACTGCACATCGCGGATGCCACGGCTGAAACCATCAAAGCCAAGGGGATTCAAAAAATAGCGCTTTTAGGGACGCGCTTTACCATGGAAGAAAATTTCTACAAAGGCAGGCTTGTGGACAACTATGGATTGGACGTCATCATTCCGGGTTCAGAAGAGATGGAAATCGTACACCATATTATTTATGATGAGCTTTGCGCCGGAATTATCCAGTCGGAATCAAAACAAAAATATGCGGATATTATCCGACGCCTGGTCCAAGAAGGCGCCGAAGGAATAATTTTGGGATGCACGGAGATTGGATTGCTGGTCAAACAAGAAGACAGCCCGGTCCTACTGTTTGATACCACTGAAATTCATGCAAAGGCTGCCGTAAAATATGCCCTGGATAATAAATAGACTTCGCCCTGCCAATAATAAAACCAATGAATATTTAGAGCTTACGTAGTCTTGAGCGGCCAGGGACACAGTTTATTCAGGGGGCAGGTCGGACATTTTGGTTTGCGGGCCATGCATGTCTCCCGGCCGAAAAAAATCAACTGAAGACTAAAATCGTTCCAGGCTCGTTTGGGAACAATTTCCATCAAATCGAACTCGATTTTAACCGGATCTTTGTTCTCGGTCAGTCCCAGCCTTGCCGATATTCTGGCCACATGGGTATCCACCACCACACCGGAAATACCAAAGGCGGCTCCCAAAACCACATTGGCGGTCTTGCGCCCCACCCCGGGCAGTTTCAGCAGTTCCTCCATGGTCTGGGGCACCCGGCCGCTATGCCGGTCTAAAATTGCTTTTGAACAATTTTTTATGTTTTTGGCTTTATTGTGAAAAAAGCCGGTGGGACGAATCAATTTTTCAATGGATTTGAGGGGTGCACCGGCAAAATCAGCAGGCGTTTTAAAACGTTTAAAAAGCACCGGGGTGACCTGATTCACTTGCTTGTCGGTGCATTGGGCCGAAAGAATGGTGGCGACCAGAAGTTGAAAAGGATTCTGATGAAACAACTGGGTTTTGACTTCCGGATAAATCTCTCTCAGAATCTTTCGAATTTTATCCGCGCGCGCTTTTAGCTGCATAAAAAAGTCCGTGGTTAAAGGGCCGACGTTAGTCGCCCGTTGTCAGTTGCAAAAATTGCTTTTAAAGCCTATTGTAAATTAATATGCTTGGTAGGCGGATTCAGCCAAAAAATTGGATATATGCCGGTTTTATAAATACAGTCAAGATAGAAAAATGCGAGATCTGCAACTGGCCACTGACAACGAACAACATACACAGGATGATTGGTAACGGGTTAATAAATTCTCAAAGGTCGATAATACGCTATGAATTCTAATGTACAAAGACTACGTGCCCTGGGCCTGTGCTCAGGGGGGCTGGACAGCATGCTGGCCGGCCTGGTGTTGCGCGAACAGGGAATCGATGTCGAATGGGTCACATTTGAAACGCCGTTTTTTACGGCAGCCAAAGCCCGCAGGGCTTCTAAGAAAACGGGCATTCCCTTGACCGTTAAACCCATTTATTCCGTTTACATCGAGATGTTGAAGAATCCCCCGGCAGGATACGGAAAACAAATGAATCCCTGTATGGATTGTCACGCGCTCATGTTCAAACTAGCCGGGGAAATGATGAGCGCGGGAAATTTTGACTTTCTATTTAGCGGTGAAGTTTTGGGACAGCGGCCGATGTCTCAGACCAAATCATCTTTGCATTATGTTGAGAAACATTCGGGCTTTAAAGGGTATATTCTGCGCCCGTTAAGCGCCAAAAAACTTCCGGAAACCATTCCGGAAAAGGAAGGTCTGGTAGACCGGGAACGCCTGCTGGACTTTGCGGGTCGAGGCCGCAAACCTCAAATCGCGCTGGCCAAGAAATTCGGCCTCACCGATTATCCGGCCCCGGCCGGTGGCTGCCTGCTGACCGACGTTGGTTATTCCAAACGATTGAAAGATCTATTTGACCATCAAGATGAATGTACAGAGGAAGAATTGCACCTTTTAAAATACGGTCGCCATTTTCGTCTGAATCCGGACGCAAAGCTGATTGTCGGGCGCACCCAAAAAGACAATGAACGTATTTTGAAATATCACAACCCGCAATCCGATACGCTGATCGATGTCAAAGATCACCCCAGCCCCATCGCGCTGATCCCCGGCGGCGGTCCTAAAGATGTGACTTATCTGGCAAGTTCCATCTGTGTGGGTTACAGCAAGGCCTCCAACCTGACACCTATCGATGTTGTGGTCAAAACGCCTCAAGGCCAAAAGACCATCGAGGTCATCGGTATTCCCACCGACGACTTCAAGAAACTGCTTATATAGGCTAAAGGTTCAGAGGTTCTGGGTTCAAAGGTTCCGGTCTCTCGTTGCACACCCGTGAATTTGGTTGATTGGTTAATTGGTAAAATGGTCAAATAGTTTAAGATGGATTGAATCCTTTGACCAATTGACTATCCAACTGATCAACTATTTAACGATGGCCTATGACCACTGATATTTGCCTTGTGTTCTTTAACCTGTGAACCTTTGAACGTTGAACCCTGAACCTTATGGCCTACGGCCATAGGCGGCTAACTGCCCGCAGGCGGCTGAAATATCCTGTCCCTTGCTCTGTCGAATCATAACCGTGTAGTTCTTGTCGATCAAAATCTTCTGAAATCGCAGGATGGTGTCTTCATCCGGGCACTGATATTTGCAGTCTGGATAAGAATTGAAAGGGATCAGGTTGATTTTGGATTTAATCGGCCGCAACAGCCTGGCCAAACGCTTTGCATCTTTATCGGTGTCGTTGACACCTTTTAGCAGGACATACTCGAAGGTGATCCGCCGCCCGCCGCGCAGCGGAAAATGTTGACAGGCTTTAAGCAGTTCTTCGATGGGAAACTTCCGATTGATCGGCATCAGACGGCTGCGGGTAGCGTTATCAGTGGCATTGAGCGAAACTGCCAGGTTTACACGGGTATCGCGTCCCAGATCAGCCAACCGGGATACCAGGCCGGCCGTCGATACGGTTACCCGTCGCCCCGCAAAACGGAGCCCGAGGTTGTTGTCGCAGATCACCGCAATCGCGTCGACAAGGTTTTTATAGTTCGCCAGGGGCTCGCCCATTCCCATAAAAACCAGATTGCTCAGAGACATCGAATCTTGCAGATCATTTTTGATATCCCTTATCTGGGAAACGATTTCGGCTTTTGTTAAATTACGCTGAAATCCGCCACGGGCGGTCAAACAAAACCGGCAGTTCTGAGCACAGCCCACCTGAGAGGAAATACAGAGAGTGTAGTGATCGCGTTCCGGTATAAGAACACTCTCAATGGTTTTTCCATCTTCCAGTTTAAACAGATATTTGCGTGAACCGTCTTTTGAGGTCTCAATATTTTCGACTTGCAGGCGGCTGATCGTAAAATGATCATCCAAGAGCGGACGGATGTCCTTGGCGATATCGGTCATCCGGTCAAATCGATCCGTCTGACGCAAATAGATCCATTTAAGAATTTGATCGGCACGATAGGGCTCGATTCGCTGATCGCCCAGCCAGTCGATCAATTCTTGGCGGTCAAGTTCAAGGAGGTTCTGTTTTTTAGTATTCAAAATCATTTCTGTCTAACATAATGGTCAATATCTCATAACTTATCTTAAATAAATTGAATACCGAAAAGACTGGTATGGGATACATTGGAGTGGTGGAGTAATGGAGTGTTGGAGTAATGAAAAAAACCAGTACTCCAGCACTCCACCGCTCCATTACTCCGGATGCCATTAATCAAAATACTCGTTTTCATGTCTAACCATAGAAAATTAATTCTCTTGACATAGCATTTCTTTAATTATATTTTCAAGAATTTATGACCTCAACGAGGTGAAAGCATGCTGGACAGCCTAAGCGATAGACTTAACACCATATTCCGCAAGCTTAAAGGGCATGGCAAACTAACGGAAAAAAATATCGAGGACGGGCTGAAAGAAGTTCGCATGGCCCTTCTCGAAGCTGATGTCCACTATCGAGTCGTTAAAAGCTTCATTGCCGACATCAAGGAACGGGCGATGGGCCAGGAAGTCCTGGAAAGCCTGACACCCGGCCAGCAGGTCATTAAAATCGTCAATGAAAACCTGACGGAACTAATGGGCGCCCGTCATGAGCAATTGAATTTGTCGGGAACAAGTCCTGTAGCGGTGATGCTTGTCGGTCTTCAGGGCTCCGGTAAAACAACCACGGCAGGCAAGCTTTCTGTATTTTTAAGAAAAAAAGGCCGTATTCCATACCTGGTTCCAGCGGATGTCTATCGCCCGGCGGCGATCGAACAGCTTCAAAAGCTGGGCAATCAGCTGGATGTGCCGGTTTTCCCGTCGAGCACCGACCAGGATCCGGTTCAAATATGTCAGGAGGCCCTAACCGCCGCCCATCAGCAAGGATGTGATACCCTGCTGCTGGATACAGCCGGGCGCCTGCATATCGATGAAGAGTTGATGGCTGAGCTGGTTAATATTAAAACAGCCATCAAGCCTTCCGATATCCTGCTGGTGGCTGACGCCATGACCGGACAGGATGCGGTCAATATCGCTAAATCATTTAATGAAACCCTCGATCTGGGCGGTGTGGTGCTCACCAAAATGGATGGTGATGCCCGCGGCGGGGCGGCGCTTTCGATCAAATCCATTACCGGCAAGCCAATCAAGTTTATCGGTGTGGGTGAAAAACTCAGTGATCTGGAAGCTTTTCACCCGGACCGCATGGCTTCCAGTATTCTGGGCATGGGAGATGTTCTTACCCTTATAGAGAAGGCCCAGGATGTCGTTGATCAGAAACAAGCGGAAGCGCTTGAGAAGAAACTTAGAAAAAGCCAGTTCACACTGGAGGACTTCCGTGACCAGATGGTCCAAATCCGGAAGATGGGATCCTTTACCGATCTGATGAAAATGATTCCGGGCATGGGACAGATGAAACAGCTGAAGAACCTACAGGTGGATGAAAAGGAATTTGTCAGAATAGAGGCGATTATCAATTCCATGACACCTCAGGAAAGGCGGAATCATTCGATAATTAACGGCAGTCGCCGCAAGCGAATCGCCAAGGGAAGCGGAACCCGGGTTCAGGAAGTAAACAAACTTTTAAAAAATTATACTCAGGTTTTGAAAATGTTAAAAAAATTAAATCAAGGCGGCATGCGCGGCATGGGACGAGGAATGCTGCCGTTCTGAAGGAGAAATCATAATGGGAGTTAGAATTAGACTGGCAAGACACGGCGCCAAGAAAAAACCTTTTTACCGGATCGTTGTTGCTGACAGCGAGAGTCCCAGGGATGGCAGATTTCTGGAAAAGGTGGGCACATACGATCCGCTAAAGGATCCGGTTGAGGTATCATTAGTTCCGGATCGAATTAAATACTGGAT
>JASFIX010000284.1:0-5824 GCA_050122435.1 Desulfobacterales bacterium | reverse complement strand
GTCCACTCGATGGGATCACCTGAATCCTGACGACAGCCGTTAAAGAGCAAAGAAAAAAACCGGTCGAAATCTTTTAAAAATTTATCAAAGCCCATGGTGTCGGATAGTGCAATTCCCAGATCTCCCCTATACTCGTCCGCCCAGCTCTGCAACGCGACCTTCTGGCTGTCAACCAGCCGCGGCCCCAATTGCTGGTGGGCCTGAAAAAATTCGTGAGCCATGGTTCCGATTGGCTTAATTCCAAGCTTCATCGCAAAGTGGACATTGCTGGTCCCAACCAGATTCTGGCCACAGTTATTCACCAGGTATTCAAGGACTATTTGCTGCCATGAATATGAAGCCCGCCGCCGGGTGCCAAATTCTGCAAAATTGAACCGCCGGTCCCCAACAATAGACTTGCTCAGCAAGTCGATTTTGTCTTTCAACCGCTTGCGGCCTTCTTGCATCCATGTATTGTCATCTACACCATGCAAACTGGAATAGAGTTCGCTGATGATCGCCAGTACCGGAATTTCATATAAAATGGTGTTTAACCAGGGCCCTTCAATATTGATTTTCAGCTGGCCATCTTCAATGTAAGTGTTAATATAGGTTCGATTCAGCTGAAACAGTCTCAAATATTCAATAAAGTCCGGTTTAAAAAAGCGGATGGAGTCCACATAATTCACCTCACCATCTGTAAATCGGAGCTCACACAGCCGGTCGATTTGCTCGTCAACTTTAATTTTGAAATCCTGCAGTGGAAACGTTAAATGCATTTCATCCCAATTACGCCACTTAAAAGAATAGCGCACCCAGGCGCTGGCATACTGATGAAGCACCACCTGCATCATGGTCAGTTTATAAAAATCGGTATCGAGCAAGCTGTGTATCATGCCGAATCCCTTCGCGGGAGTAATGAAGTGAAACTGGCAATACCCGCGCTTTGCTTTAATTACATTGTACAACCAAACAATGCAACGTTTAAAGCGCTTTCTTATAAGATCTAATTAAATTATAAGTTCGACACCAAATTCAGGGAAGAAATGCTTATCGGACAACCGCCACTACCTGCGAATCGTTAGTGGGATTTACAAAAAAAAGATAACGCTTGCTTAACATGTCTCATTTGCTCATTATAATAATATAAGGATCATTTAAAAATAATCTGCACCTTTGATTTAAATTTTAGATTTAGGCGGGGGGGCGACATGGCAGTTAAAGTTTTTATTAAACGAAATGTTAAAAAAGGCAAAACCCAAAAAGCTGTAGAATTGCTAAAAGAGGTCCGCAGCTACGCGCTCAAACAGCCCGGGTATATTTCCGGCGAGACCCTGATCAATCATTACGATCCCTGCAACATAACGGTGGTCTCCACCTGGCAAACAATAGACGATTGGATCCGCTGGGAGGAAAGTAATGAGCGATCCGCCAAAGAGAATCAACTGGAAGCTTTGCAGGAAGGGCCGGCAGATTTTGAGATATACGATTTGGGGCTGGTTTCGAGCAGCTAGCAAAAATTCTGTCACTTTAATTCAAGTTAATTTAATTCTAACAAAAAGCCGCCTGCCGCGCCGTAGCTTTATCAACGACGGGTAACGGAAGCCGGTAAGCCAGTTTGAATGTCGAGCCCGTAAAAAAATATAGCATATCTAAACCGGAAACCGGCTCAACGGGTGAACGGGCTAAACCATGACATGTGAAAACGACTCCCAAAGTGGTAGGCCAAAGACGGGATTTTAAACCAGCGTTTCGTAAGGTAATCATGGGCTATATTTTATTGGCGGGCGGCGCTGAATTTAGCGGTGGAATGGCAAAACCGGACCGCAGGGCCATCGAACTCGCCGGCGGATTGGACGCAGCTATCCGCATTATTCCGGCGGCGGCGGCACCGGATAACAATCATCAGCGCGCCGCCCAAAACGGAATTCGCTGGTTTAAAAAACTAGGGGCTGTCAATGTCGCTGCCCTGCCACTCATCGATCGCAAATCCGCAGATGACCCTTCTGTGGTCAAAGCCCTGCAACGATCCAAAATGATCTATATGCTGGGGGGTTTTCCGAGACACCTGGCGCAATCTCTGGCCGGCAGCCACAGCTGGCAGGCCATCCTGGCTGCCCATCAAGCCGGTGCAGTCGTCGCCGGCAGCAGCGCCGGCGCCATGATTCTATGTGATCATTATTACGATCCCTACGAGAAAAACATATTCGACGGGCTGGGTCTGATATCCGGTGCCTGTATTTTACCGCATCACGATACCTTCGGCAAAAGCTGGGCTCCCGAGCTGGCGCAACGCCTGCCTGGAGTGGTTTTAATCGGCATCGATGAACAGACCGGCATGCTCAACGACGGCCCGGCTCACCACTGGCAGATATACAGTGATGGTGCCGGCGGCGTAACCCTTTATAAAAATGAACGTCAAATGCATGTTGCACCCGATACGCACTTTGATCTGAAATTTTAAGCAACCCTGATGAGTGGATGCCTATCTTCGGCAACGGTCCACCTAACACCGGGTCGATCATTAATCGAATTGAAACGGATGTCCTCTTTAGATCCCCCGTACTTGCAAGCAATGGCCATCTTTGGTAACGAGTACATATCATGACTTTTGGATTTCCCGATCTATTCTTTAATTTTTCTTGATGTTTCATGATGCTGAATCTCGACCCCATAAATATATACCGTTTAACTCAAGCTTAAGGAGGAATGCCGATGCGGATCGAACTCAGCAAAACCTTGGTAGAATTCACACCCGAAGCCGATTACGAAAAGACCATGTTAGAAGGGCTATGGCGTATGCTGGTGGACTGTGCGCGCTTCAATCAGAAGCTGGTGCCCGTGGGTGAGTATGTCCCCGCCAAAAACAACACGGCCAGCTTCGCCGTTGAAGGCGACAAAGACGAAGAGGAATATCCAGTGGTCTATGTGGACAAGGACTGCACCTGCTATTGCCAGACCTGCAACAAGTTTGTCAACCTCAAGGCTGGCGACCGCATCCCACCATGCTGCGGCAAGTTGATGGAATTGCTCGACTGACAGTATCCATGCAGGATACACTTTTGCTGAAGATGGAATAAGTTGGAAAAACGGATATTCGTTTATTGAATTTCACCGGTTCCCATTCCCACCGCCAGGCGGGTAATGGCAATTCGTCCTTCATCAAAACACACGGCTACGTCTTTACCCGGGTCCCGGGGGCGTTCGTGAATGCTTCCCTTATAGGTGAATTCGTTACCGGTTTGGTGATACCCATAATTGTGGGGATGGGTGTCCAGCTGGCAAAATTCATAGGCGATTTTGGAATTTTTGCGGATAGGGTGTGGTAGGTTGACATTCCAAAAATGTCCGGGTACCAGATCCCGGCTCACCAGCATCTGTAAAACCGGTCCGGCGTGATAAGCCGTAATAGACCACTCCACCTTTTGATCTTTGGCGATATATTGAGAAACCGCGATTGCCCGATATCCCAAGATCGCTGCTTCCCGTGCCGCCGCTACCGTCCCGGAATTATAGACATCCGAACCCAGGTTGGCGCCCGGATTAATTCCGGAAATCAACCAGTCGGCATCCGGCGCAATGACTTTCAAAGCGATGCGCGCACAATCTGCAGGCGTCCCATCGACACTGTGCCGGTTGGCCTCCAGTTCATTTATACGGATGGGTTCACGGGTGGTTACCCGGTGCGCGATGCCGGATTGCGGATTTTGCGGCGCAACGATGACAACATTACCCAGAGGCCACACACACTGAGCCAGTGCTTCAAGACCGGGGGCATCGATACCATCGTCATTGGTTATCACAAGCTTCAAAATGTCTTTTCAAATCTCCTTGTCGATTGATAAGCATTGCGGCCGATTTGAAACCGTGAGCTCAGTCTTACCCACAAGCGTACACGGATGTGATCCGGTCAATAGGGCTGTGTTCAAAAAAATAATGCCACCGTAACACTTTATGAATGTTATCGATTGTTCAAAAATACATTTTTAACAATGATATCAGTATGTTAAAATGCAAATATTGACTTTTTAGTAAATTAAATGATAATCTAATCAAAAAAGGAGAAATATCGTAGTTTAGCCGTAACGGTCTCCCGATATTCAATATAATTCAGGAGTTGGGTGTATATGGCGAAAATATCAGATGTGGATGTACAGGAAATCCGCCAGTTTTTTGAAGACGGCTTGAACCAGGCGCAGGGCGCAGACAAGCGAAAGAAGATGAGAATGCGCCGTAAAATACGCGACGAGGTTTTCAACCTTTTAACCTGGGAAAAACCAACTCCCACCGGAATTATGAACCGCTGGGAAGAACGCCTTCAGAACGTGTTCAAAGTGATGCCTTACAGTTTCAAAGACGAACTATTCAGGATGCTGGTAGAAAAGATGCAACATCCGTTAAAGGCGCACAAATCCGAAAAATAAAATATTCGTCCTTTTAATCCTTTCAAATAGAACCCTTCTCAAATTTACTCAAATGCTCCAGCAGCATGCCATAGGCCAGTTGGGCCCGCGAAAAATTATTCAGCCGGAAAAACTCATTCGGTCCATGTATGTTTTCATCCTTCAGCGCAAAAGCAAAATTAACCGTATAGGCACCCAGCTCTTTTAAAAAGATACCACAAACCGGAATACTGCCCCCCATGCGCGCATAATATGGGGTCTTTCCGAAAAGCGCTTTGAGAACATCTGCCGCCGCCTGATTGCCCGGATGATCAAAAGGAATCAAGAACGGATCCGCAATGCTGGGGTTGGGGGCAACCTCCACTTTTACGCCCGGTGGTGTATGTTTTTGGATATGCGTGCTGAGCAATTTCAGGATCTGGGCGGGATCCTGGTCCGGCACCAGCCGGCAGCTGATTTTGGCATGAGCGCTGCTCGGCAAAACGGTTTTAACCCCTTCACCCTGAAATCCACCCCAGATGCCGTTTACTTCGAGAGTCGGCCGGGTCCAGGCCCGTTCATAGGTTGAATATCCGGGCTCACCGAAAAGCTCATCGACTCCCAACTCGGCCTTGTAATCGGCTTCGTCAAAGGGAATTTCGGCAATCTGATCCTGCTCGGTTTCGCTAAGCGACCTTACGGCATCATAAAATCCTTCCACTGCAACCGCACCCTGCGGCGTGTGCATCGTATCAAGGAGACGCACGAGGGCATGGATCGGATTCATGATAGTCCCGCCGAAGGTTCCGGAATGGGTATCACTTTTGGCAGCCCGGACATCAATCTGAAGGTTGCACATGCCTCTGAGCCCCATCATCAGCGCCGGCTGGTCTTCATCCCACTGGCCGCCATCTGCGCTGAAAATGAAATCACAGGCCAACATTTGCCGGTTGGCAGAAATAAATTCGGGCAGTTGTGGGCTGCCGATCTCTTCCTGTCCCTCAAAAAAACATTTTAGATTGACCGGCAGCCGGCTCTCGCCGCTCAGCAGCGCTTCAACGGCTAAAATCGGCGCCAGCATGTTGCCTTTATCGTCGGAAGCCCCCCGGGCATAGACGCGATCGTCTTTTACGGTCGGTTCAAAGGGCGGATGGGTCCACTGCTCGAGCGGATCGACCGGCTGGGTATCAAAATGCCCATAAATCAAAACGGTCGGTTTATCGGTCGCATGCAGCCAGTCCCCATAAACAACCGGATGCCCTCCGGTCGGCAGAACCTGAACATTTTCAATGCCGGCCGTCTGCATTCGAGCGGCAACCCATTCAGCGGCTTGGGCGACATCTGCTTTGTGCTCTTTGAGGCTGGAAATGCTGGGAATGCTCAAAAATTCAAGCAGCTCTTTCAGGTAACGGTCCTGATTTGCTTCCAGATAATTCTTCCATTCAGCCATGAATTAAATCTCC
>JASFIX010000283.1:0-5836 GCA_050122435.1 Desulfobacterales bacterium | reverse complement strand
AAGACGCATCATTAATGCAACCGGAGTTGTGGTGCATACAAATCTGGGTCGCTCACTGCTGGCGCCCGAGGCCTTAGAGAATCTGCTGACGGTTGCCGGCCGATATTCAAATCTGGAATATGATCTGTCAGTCGGAAAAAGAGGCTCTCGATACAGCAGTGTAGAAGATCTGATCTGCGAAATCAGCGGCGCCGAGGCCGCACTGGCGGTTAACAATAATGCCGGAGCCGTCCTTTTGTGCCTGGAAACGATCGCAAGCGGTAAGGAAGTTATTGTCTCCCGTGGGGAACTGGTTGAAATCGGCGGATCCTTTCGTGTGCCGGATGTAATGGCCAAAAGCGGCGGTATTTTGAAAGAAATCGGGACGACCAACCGCACCCATTTAAGGGACTATGAAAATGCCATTGGACCCAATACCGGTCTGCTGCTAAAGGTCCATACCAGCAATTACAGTGTGGTCGGATTTACCGCAGAAGTTGCCCTGCGAGACCTCGTGGACCTGGGCGCCGCAAACGAGCTCCCGGTCATGGAGGATTTGGGCAGCGGAACGTTTATTGATTTTTCAAAATACGGTCTGTTAAAAGAGCCCACGGTTCAGGATTCCGTGAGCACCGGAACCGATGTGATTACCTTCAGCGGCGACAAACTGCTTGGCGGCCCCCAGGCCGGAATTATCGTCGGCAAAAAAGCGGTCATCGATTTGATTAAGAAAAACCCGATTACCCGGGCATTGCGAATAGATAAACTTACCCTGGCCGCTCTAGAAAGCACCCTGCGATTATACCGTGATGAAGAAAAAGCATCTCGTATTATCCCCACCTTGCGCATGATCATGCTACCGCTGGGAGAAATTCAAAAACGGGCCCGGCGCCTGGCTGAGCGCTTAAAAAATATTGGTGACTCCCGAATGCACATTCAGCTTCTGGAACGATCTTCCAAAACCGGCGGGGGTGCCCTTCCCCTCATGGAACTTCCCAGCTTATGCGTCGGTGTCCAGATTGAGGGGATATCGCCAAACAAACTCGAAAAGATGATGCGTTTCTACGAACCACCGATCATCGCAAGGATTGAAGACGATTTGTATGTCATGGATCCCCGAACCATCCAGGAGGATGAATTTGCGACTATCGAAACTGCTCTTGAGAACCTGATAAAGAAGGCCTGAAAATGGGAAAGCGATCACCAGAACTCTATCACAACCGGGAATCTACGCGCCACTTTCTATACTCTAAAGCAGAATCCGAAGGTCCCCGGAAGAAGCGGATCCGCATACCAGCCCGCATTCAAACGGCCATCAAATCCGTTTATCCGGGCCTGCTAACCGGTCATGCATTTATCGATCACGCAGAGCAACAGCTGTCTTCGGCTGATATTTTTACCTGTCTGGTTTTTCAGATCGATGATAACACCGGCTCCGGCCCGGAGCAGGCAAAACCTGATCCGGCCGAGGCGCATCAAAAGGCGGCCACCTTATTTGATGCTTTTTGCAAAAAAAACAAAGGTCGCTGGGGCTTGATAGATTCAGGTTTGTTCGGGGCTTTTTTCGATGGCAAAAATGCTTCCCAGTGCCTCAATCTGGTCAAGAAATTTCAGGATAAGCTTGAAAAACAGACCGATATAACTGTAAGCGCCGGCATTGCCGAATATCCAACCCTTAGCTATCAGCCGGCCGAGATGCTGACGAATGCGCTCAAAGCACTGGACCACGCTGCCTTTTTCGGACCCGGCAGTACCGCAATCTTTGACACCGTCACTTTAAACATCAGCGGTGATCGCCTGTTCGATAAGGGCGATATCAAAGGTTCTATTTCAGAATTTCGGCTGGCTTTAAAATTGAACCCGTCCAACATCAATGTTCTCAACAGTCTGGGAGTCTGCTATGGACTGAGGGGAGATTATGAAAAGGCAAAAAGGGAATTTTATTCAGCCATACAGCTAAAGTCCAAAGCGGTAATGCCCTGGTACAACCTGGGATTTACCAGTATGTTGGCCGGTGATCGCAAAAAAGCGCTCGATCTTTTCTTGAAAGCCAACACGATCGATCAGAATGTATTTGAAGTCGCGTTTCAAACTGGAAGACTTCTCGTGGAAATGGATCAGCCCGAAAGCGGAAAAAAATTCCTTGAACATGCCGCGGAGCTGGACCCGGAATCGGGCGCGGTATTTCGGTATCTGGGTGAATGCTACACGGCCATTGGCAATGAGGATGCTGCAATCTCGGCTTATAAAAAAGCCATTAAAAACAATCCCAGTGATGCGGCCTCCTTATCGGCGATGGGATGCCTGTTTGCCGAACGCGAAGAAGATCCGGAAATCGCCCTGATGTTCTGTCAGGAAAGTGTTCGTCTTTCCCCTGAAAATGGTCTTTTTCGATTTCGATTGGGAGAGCTTTATCTTATGCAAAGCCGCCTGGCGGATGCCTTAAAAGAGTTTAAAAAAGCCGAGTTTCTGGGTCAGGACGCATCGGCGATTATCGAAAAAATCCAAAAACAATTGCCGGCCAGGGCATCATAATCTCATGCTGCCATTAATAACAGCAGAGCTGATAGAACCGCTTGGATAATCATCACAAAAGCAGTTACAATTATCTCACCGCAGAGACGCAGACTTCGACCCTGAGCTCAGATCGAAGGGAGGCCGCAGAGAAAATATTTCTTTTAATAAAAAACGATGCGAACGCTGCGGTGAACTAAGAAATATGAGCTTTTAGAAAAGTGAATCACCGTCACAGGGTTGACACCTCGTTGGATTTGATGTTTATTTCACCCGCTAAGCTGATTTCACTCCAAAAAGCTCAGCAACTGGTTGCTTTTATAGCGTTGATGATTATTTATTCATTTGGTGCTTTGAAACTGACACAGAAATGGTTGTAAAGCACCGGGAGAATATCTATGCCGATTTACGAATACCATTGTAAAAACTGCGATCAGGATTTTGAATTCCTGGTATTTGGCAGCGAGAAACCGGACTGCCCTTCCTGTAAAAGTAAAAAAGTATCCAAACTGATGTCCCCATGCGGGTTTATTTCTAAAGGCAGTGGCGGGGAAACTGTGTCCAGTTCCGCCGGGGCATCCTCCTGTAGCGGCTGTGCAGCATCAAGCTGCGCCGGCTGCAGTCACTAGCCAAGATGGACAATCCCATCAAAATCGGAACTCGCGGCAGCAAACTGGCACTATGGCAGGCCAACTGGGTCAAATCGGTCCTCCAAAATAAATTCCCTTCAACCCCTATTGAACTGATCATCATAAAAACCCAGGGAGATAAAATTCTGGATGTACCGCTTGCCAAAGTGGGCGGCAAGGGCCTTTTCGTAAAGGAGATCGAGCAGGCATTGCTTAGCCGGCGCATCGATATTGCGGTACACAGCATGAAGGATATGCCGGCTGACATCCCGCAAGGGCTGTGTATCGGCGCGATCCCCGAACGCGAAAATCCGGCCGATGTGTTCATATCCTCCAGTGGTGCCGGATTTAACGACCTGGCTGCGGGCAGCGCTATCGGCACCAGCAGCCTGCGGCGCGGTGCCCAGCTGCGTCACGCAAGGCCCGATATTGTTATCCGGTCCATACGCGGGAACCTGGATACACGGCTCAAAAAGCTCGAATCCGAAGCGTTTGATGCCCTGGTGCTGGCGGCTGCGGGCGTCAAACGGTTGAATCTTGAACATAAAATTACCGAGTATCTGGACCTCGATTTCATGCTGCCTGCGATCGGCCAAGGCGCCCTGTGTATCGAAACGCGAAAAGACGACGCAATTGTCGGCCCTTTAGTGGCATCTCTGGATCATGCGTCAACCCGGGCCGTGGTTGCCGGAGAACGCGCCTTTCTCAACCGGCTCGAGGGTGGCTGTCAGGTACCCATCGCCGGGCACGGTCGAATCAACGGAAATCAGTTTGTCTTAACCGCACTGGTCGCAGAGATTGACGGCAGCCGGGTGATCAAGGGGAAAAAGACGGGGCTGCTAAATTCGTCTGAAACCATCGGTATCGATCTGGCTGAAGAATTGCTTGCCAGAGGAGCGGATAAAATTCTAAAAAAACTCAAATCAATGGCACCGGAGAGCTATGAAAGCTAACGTATATCTGGTCGGCGCCGGGCCGGGGGATCCCGGCCTCATCACGGTTCAGGGCAGAGCCTGTATCCAAAAAGCAGATGTGATCATTTACGATTACCTGGCCTCCCCGGCCCTGTTAAAATACGCCCGCAAATCGGCCGAACTCATCTATGTCGGCAAAAAAGGCGGTGACCACACCCTTTCCCAGGACGAAATCAATGCCTTGATCGTGGAGAAGGCAAAATCCGGCGGCATCGTCTGCCGCTTGAAAGGCGGAGACCCGTATATATTTGGTCGTGGCGGTGAAGAAGCCGAAACGCTTTTCAAAGCCGGTATCTCATTTGAAATCGTGCCCGGCGTTACTTCCGCGATTGCCGCCGCTGCCTACGCCGGTATCCCGCTGACCCATCGCAAATTAACCTCCACGCTTGCCTTTATTACCGGCCATGAAGATCCGACCAAAGAAGAAACAAGTATTAATTGGTCTTCTTTGGCGACCGGCATCGGAACACTGGTTTTTTTCATGGGTGTCAAAAATCTGCCCAATATTACCAAAAGCCTGATAGACCACGGCAAGCCGCCGGACACACCCGTTGCGCTGATTCGATGGGGCACAACCCCCCAACAGCAGACGGTCAGCGGGACGCTGGCGACAATTGTTGAAATGGCCAAGACCGCCGGCTTGAAGGCGCCTGCCATTATCGTGGTTGGTGATGTGGTTAATTTACGCCAATCGTTGAAATGGTTTGAAAACAGGCCCCTGCTGGGCAAACGCATCGTGGTGACCCGGGCACGGCAGCAGGCCAGTGATCTGGTCAGGCTGCTTTCAGATCAGGGCGCTGTATGCCTCGAGTATCCGACCATCAAAATTATGCCGCCCAAAGACCCTGAACCCCTAAAACAGGCAGTTGAAAACTTAGGTACATATGATTGGATCGTTTTTACCAGTGTAAACGGCGTCAATTATTTTTTCGAGCAGCTCTTTGCTGCCGGTAAAGATGTCCGTGCCCTGGGCCGAATGCAGACCGCAGCCATCGGTCCGGCCACCGCCAGACGCCTGCTCGAATTCGGGTTGAACAGCGATATTATTCCAGAGACGTATCGTGCGGAATCAGTCGTAGAAGCATTTGGCAAAGTGAAATTGAAAGGCAAGAAAATTCTGCTGCCGCGCGCCGCAGAAGCCCGGCCGATTTTGCCGAAAGAGTTGAAAAAAATGGGCGCCACCGTGGATGAAATCCCGGCCTACGAAACCTTAAAAGCAGTAGAAAACACCGATGATCTGGTCCAGAAACTCAAAGACAACCACATTGATTTAATCACCTTCACCAGTTCATCAACGGTTAAAAACTTCAAAGCGCTGCTGCCGGCAGAAAACTTTGCAGAACTGATCCAGGGGGTTACCATTGCCAGCATCGGCCCGATTACGTCCGATACCGCCAAAGAACTGGGTTTTGATGTCCATATCACCGCCGAATCCTACACCATCCCCGGGCTGGTTGAAGCCATTCTGCAATTCTATAATAAAAGCTGACTCACATCAGAACTTTACCTATGATTTCCATAGAGGTTATGCATGTAAGATTAACCGAAAGAGGCGCTAATGTTGCTTTCAACACAATTTCAGAAGCTGGGCATTTTGTTCAAGAAGATCAACCAGAAAAAATTGTTCCTCTTTTGACAGAGCATTGGAATAAGACCGAAAAATAGAGATGATATCACAAATTCCCTTTTTAAGTGATATTCTCAGAGGCTGTCGAAAAAGGTTCAGCTATTGAGCGGTTT
>JASFIX010000282.1:0-5846 GCA_050122435.1 Desulfobacterales bacterium | reverse complement strand
GATAAATCCGATTCTGCCTTTATCAAAAAGCAATAACAGAAATGATTTCATTGTCTTGGAAACATCCAGAGAATCAATTACCGCCTGCAGAACGTTTCTGCGCCCCGAGCTCTCATAAAGGGGGTTTGTAATCGCCTGATTCAGCGCATCCTCTCGCTCCATCAAATCGGCAAATTCGCTGAGCTCCTTTCGATAGGAATCGGTTTGACCGTCTTCTTTGCCGATGAGCAAAAGCGCCTTAGCATAGCGCCGGGCGACAGCTAGATTTTTCATTATGCCACCACCTTGTCTAAATATTCGTCAACGAGTTTATCCTGATCCTGGGCTGTGATTGCCTTTTTTAGCGTTTCTTCGGCTTTTGCAAGCGATTTTTCCACAACCTCACGCTGCAGCTCCTGCCGGGCTTTATCGAACTCGTGCTCGATGCTTCGCCGTGCCTGGACCTGAAGTTTTTCTGCCGTTGCCTCTGCTTCTTTTAAAATTTTGGCTTTGGCTTCATTGCCCTGCTTGATATATCCTTCGATAATCTTTTCGGCTTCGCTCTCCAGCTGGGACAATTTCTCATTATATTGTGCCAGCTGTTTTTCAGCTTCGGCTTTCTGGGTCTCCAGACGCTCCAGCTGTTCCCGGATATTCTTGATGCGTGAGCTCAGGGCTTGGGAAAGGGGTTTGCGTAAAACAAAAACGAGGGCAGCCAACAATACGACAAAATTCATTACCCGCCAGGTATCGGTCGCTATCCAGCCCTTTGCTCCGCCCTCTCCGCCGGATGCCCCCAGGGCGTTTAGCACCCCCATGGTTAACGATAAAAGCACAACCAGAACACCGACAATAATCAGCCGGGCTCTTTGGTGACCGGACCACCGCCCGTAACCGGGAATTCCCATTATACCGTCCTCCCTAATATTTTTTGACAGATATCACTGGAAAATTCATCCACTTTCGTCTGCAACGCGTCCTTGGCGGTTTCCGCTTCCCGGGAAATCTTTTCACGAATATCCGCTAACTCCGCCTGGGCCTTTTCATTCACCTTGGCAATAATTTCTTTTTCTTCTTCAGCAGCGGCTTGCAGCAACGCTTCTTTTTCATTCAGGCCTTTGGCCCGAGCCTCTTTGATACCCGCTGCAAAGGCCGTATCTTTTTCCTGGGCATCTTCATTATAGGTTTCGATCGTAACCTCAAGCCCATCGATCTTTTCTTTTCTTTGACGCAGAATACCGCGAATCGGTCGATATAAGATAAGGTTTAAAATCCAGAGGATGACGAGAAAATTGATAATCTGAATGCCAACGGTCCAATCCGGCATCACGGTAACGCCGCCGCCGCCACCTGATTCTCCCGATGAACCCAGGGCCAAAGATGTCGTCAACAACAGCATGCCGATCAGAATTGCCAGACCGATAGCAGGAAATCTACGGTACCTACCAAAAACCTTCATGCAGAAAACCTCCGTCGAAGAATTTTTGCGCAACTGACCTAAATAGTTTAAAAATGAGTAAAAGGATGGTTTGGCTCGGGCGGTCTATACCATCCGCACCAACCCGTTGTCAAAGGATTTTTTGAAAATTTTATCGCTGCTTGGGAAGCTCTGAAACGGAAGGAATTTCGACTGGAATCGCTGGTTTTTTTAACGGAACTGCTTTCGTTTTCATGCTGCAATTGCCGGTAAAAACGCCTCCGGGTTCTATGGAAATGACACCGGCTTCGATATCGCCATTTACCCGACCGGGCTTATACACTTCAACCCGTTTTTTGGCATCGATGGTGCCGTTAATTTCCCCCATGACGATGATTGAATCCACACGGATATCCGCATGAATCACCGCCTTTTCGCCGACAATTAAGGTGCCGCCGTTACTCAAAATTTTACCTTTCGCCCGGCCGTCCAACCGGATGGTGCCCTCAAACTCAATTGTTCCTTCGATTCGGCAATCGGCTCCTAAAAAGGTTGATATGGAACCGAGATTTTTTTCTTTTTTCATATAATGACCCCTCACTGGACTTTTATAACATTTTTGCGAGACACGACAAAAGGGAGTTAATTGAGCATAAAACGTCGCATACTTACATTTAACAACAGACCAATACCGATGGCTGTGGTCAATACCGACGACCCTCCGTAGCTGACGAATGGCAGCGGCACCCCCACCACGGGCAGCAGTCCCATCGACATGCCGATGTTGATGAAGGCCTGCCAGAAGATCATCGACGCAACACCGACGGCCACGATGGTACCGAAAGGTTCCCGGCAGCCATGCGCCACGTTCAGTGCCCAGATAATCAGAATCAAAAATAAAAGAACAAGCGTGATCGATCCGAGAAATCCCCATTCTTCGGCCAACACCGAAAAAATAAAATCGGTGTGTTCCTCAGGTAAGAATGAAAGGGCGTTTTGCGTGCCTTTTAAATAACCTTTGCCGCTGAGCATTCCGGAACCGATCGCAATTTTGGACTGAATGATATGATATCCAGCCCCCAGTGGATCCCGATCGGGATTTAAAAAGGTGAGAATCCGCTTTTTCTGATATTCTCTTAAAAAGAACCATATCAGCGGGACCAGTACCGCACCGGAAGCCAACAGATAGGCAAAAGAGCGTCTTTCAATTTTAACAAAAACCGTGATGGAACCGGCGATCAACACCAACAAACCGGCCGTGCCCAGATCCGGCTGCATAACGATCAGAAAAACCGGCAGCATGATAATCATAACGGGCCGGATCAATTCGCGCAGAGTGAATCCTCTGGTTTTGGCGTCCTTGGAGTAATAGCGCGCCAAGGCAAGGATAAGCGCTATTTTAACGAGCTCAGACGGCTGAAACGATACCGGGCCGATGATCAACCATCTTCTGGACCCCCCAACATATTTACCGGAAATTAAAACAACAATCAATAACGCAATGCAGACAAAATAGATGGGCTGCGCCCAGCGATCCAAAATTTTATAATTGAAAATAAAGGTGATCACCATGGCAACCAGCCCGACCGAAAACCACAACAATTGTTTATAGAACAGCACCTTTTGGGGTGTTGGCGTCTCCGCTGTTACGGCACTGTATAAGGTGATCAGACCGATACATCCAATTAGGATGGTCAATCCCATTAAGCCCCAATCAAAATATTGTATCAATCTTCGGTCAAACATTCGTCACTTCGCTCTCGCTTCGTTTAGGTTTCGGGTGTCAGTGTTCAGGTGTCAGGATTGATCTATCTGAAACTTCGATATGTCGTATGCTGACACCTGACACCCGACACCTGACACCTAATTAAAGGCCAGCGGCCAATTATCCACCTTCTTTGGTCGTAGCCATTTTGTTTTGTTCTGCCACCTGCGCCCTGACAAGCGGCTTACGCAAATAGGTTTTGATCATTTCCCTGGCAATCGGTGCCGCGGCTCCGGAACCGTGCTCTCCATGTTCAACGACAACCGCAACCGCGATCGTCGGTTGTTCAGAGGGTGCATATGCCACAAACCAGGCATGCGCTCTTAGATGGATCGGCATATCCTCTTCCGCTAAAGTTTCATCCTCTTTGCGGCTAACCACCTGAGAGGTACCGGTCTTGCCACTGATATCGATATCTGCCAGGCGGCTGCCGCGGGCTGTTCCGTTCTCCCCGTGGACCACCTTCCAAAGACCCAGTTTGACGCGCTCAAGGTTGAGCGGGGTGATCGGCAGCTTCCCCGTTAGCCGGGGTTCGTTCTTTTGGATAATCTCACCATCTGCCGATTGGATGCGATCCAAAATCATCGGCTGATATCGATTGCCTCCATTGCCGACCGCAGCGGCCAGAACCGCCATCTGAAGAGGGGTTGCCAGGTTAAACCCTTGACCGATCGCCACTGACAGGGTTTCGCCCTTCTGCCAGGGTACACCGGTGCGCTTTTGTTTCCAGGCAGCCGTGGGAATCAACCCATGGGCTTCTTGATCCAAAAATATGCCCGTCGGGGACCCCAGACCAAAGGCCTTTGCATACCAGGCCAGACGATCTACACCTAACCGATCGCCGACCTGATAAAAAAACACATCACAGGATTCCTCCACAGCCTTGATGATATCAACTCTTCCATGGCCCCCCTTTTTCCAGCAGCGGTAAACCCGATTACCGTATCGATAATGTCCCGGGCAATTAAATATGGTCTGATCATCAATGACACCCTCTTCAAGCCCAGCCAGTGCCGTTATAATTTTGTAGGTCGATCCAGGTGGATATTCTCCCTGGATGGCACGGTTTGACATCGGCCTGAAGGGATTGGAAATCAGTGAATCCCATTGTTCATGCGTGATACCGCCCACAAAAACATTTTGATCAAATGCGGGGCTGCTGGCCAGCGCTAAAATCTGGCCTGTACCCGGTTCAATGGCAACCGCCGCACCGACCACACCTACCAACAGCGCTTCAGCGCGCTGCTGCAATCGTTGATCAATCGTCAAATGAACATTATGACCGGGTTTGGCATCGACAGTTTTCAAGATCCTCATAACCAGACCATTGGCGCTGACCTCAACCTGTCGCCCGCCTCGTTTTCCCCTTAGGAGATTTTCGTAACGCTTTTCAGCGCCAAATTTGCCGATGAGGTCACCGCTGCGGCAATCCGGATATGAACCGCTTTTAAGCTCGGTAGGGCTGATTTCGCTGAGGTAACCGATGAGATGGGCAGCCATGCGTTCATGAATATAGTGACGCCGCAGATTGACATTTACCGATACCCCCGGTAGGTCAAATTTATTCACCTCCAAAGCCGCCAAGGTATCGCGCCCGACATCCTGTTTGAGTAACCGAGGCTGGTAAGCCGATACGCCTTTTGTCTGCTTTATTTGAGATAACAGCATATCCGCAGGGGTTTGAAGATGCCGCGACAACTTTTTAAGGGTGTCCTTCAGAGGTGCCGCGTCTTTTAATGTAATGTTTACATCGAATGAGGGCCGGTTATCCACCAGAAGATCACCTTTGCGGTCATAGATCCGACCTCTGGGAGGATCGATATTTTGCAACCGAATGCTGTTATTTAACGATAGTCGTCGGAACTCATCACCCATGATGGCCTGCAGATAAATCAGCCTTATGAAAAGCACTACAAAAGCTGCCAGAGCAAATATGATCACACCGGTGATGCGCTGTTTGTACCAATCCGGATCTGCTGTTTTTAAATATCTATCCATAAGCCTTGAGTTGGGGAGCAGTGCCGTTTAATTGGATGCTAAAACGCTTGGATATCGCCAACAGGCAAAATAAAAATAGAGGGCCGCTTGTCAAAGCCCAGAAAATCTGCAGGGTGATATTTTTGAGAGCGTTTGCCGGCAATTGCCAGCCCGGCCCTGCCAACCCAATGGTCCCGATAATCAACCCATTCTGGATCAACACCGCAACCACGACGACCAATGACAGGAATAATTTATTGCTGGCCCGCAAAAATTTTAGAATCCAGCGCACCCCCACAAACAGCCAGAAATAAAACGTCAGGTAAAACCCAAATGGGCTTCCTGAAATATTATCCATAATCAATCCGAGAATTAGAATGAACGGTAGGCTTTCTCGCAAGGGCAAACAAATACTGATAAAAATCACAAAGGGGATGAGAAGATCATACATTCCGTCGAATATTTTAAAATAGGTTAAGAGTGTGGTTTGAACGATGATCAAAAAAAGGCAGGCGCCGATATAAAAGCCGTATCTCATTGCTGACTCGCAAATGCTTGTTTTTTGGGGTGCAGGATCACCAGAACCTCTTCCAGTTTTTCAAAATCAACGAAAGGGGTAACCGTAATTTCATAAAAAATATCAGAACTGCGCTGGCTTAAATCCGATACCCGGCCAATACGCAATCCCTTCGGATATACGCCGTCCAA
>JASFIX010000281.1:0-5879 GCA_050122435.1 Desulfobacterales bacterium | reverse complement strand
GAATATCGAGAGATGGTCCGGTTTGCAAAAACGGCTTTATCGACAGCCTCTCAATATACATGAAATTTTGGAGAATTTGTGCTTTTGGTAAGGTATCGCAGGTTTTGAAAAGCTCCAAATTTACTGCTAATCAGGAATATATTTGCAATTTCCCCAAATTAAATATTGAATCTAGATAATCAAAATAAAAATAAGCCCATCAAAATTACGTATCAGGAGTATCCTTAATAGAAATTTCTCGCCTGGCTGTAATATATGGATATGATTTGCGTCTCTCAGTTTTTTTAGTTAATTGATATTAACAAGGTTTGGCGAGAAAGAACAAGTTTTGCCTATCGTTTGTTTTTCTCAATCAACCTGACGTTATTCTTGAATAACAGCAAGATTCGGAAAATTAGAGAGCAAATTAACTGGCTCAAAAGTACGCTTTCTAATTTGTATGACCTCAGAGAATAAATCATGTGGCAAGGAAAATGGCGAGACAAAATCTGGGCTCAATTAGATCAGTCGTGGGATATTATTATAATCGGGGGCGGTATAACCGGAGCCGGAATTTTGCGAGAGGCCACTGGCATTGGCTTGCGAACTCTTATGGTGGAACAACGTGACTTTAGCTGGGGCAGCTCCAGCCGTTCTTCTAAATTAGTTCACGGCGGACCACGATATCTGAAGCAAGGAAAGATTCTGTTAGCGCTTTCGTTGGTTCGGGAACGGAATCGGTTGTTAAGTGAAGGTCATGGTTTAATTGATCCTTTAGACGTTTTGGTGCCCATATACGAGAGCAATTTTCCACGCAAGTGGATCTACGGGTTTGGACTTTCCATCTATGGTTTACTAGAGCTTAAATGGAAACATCGTTATCACAGCGTTACTGATATTCAAAACCTGGTCCCATATATTGCCCCAGATGGACTCATGGGAGCCTTTCGCTACACCGATGCACAAACTGACGATGCGCGCCTAGTCTTACGAGTTATTCTAGAGGCTGTGGCTGCAGGGGGGGTAGCAATAAATTACGTGACTGCAGATGAACTACTACAAAAGGATGGCCAAGTAATTGGAGTTAGGCTTCGGAATGGAGCTGATGATCGTAGCGTCGACTCCCAGGCCAAAGTCGTAATAAATGCCACTGGAACCTGGGCAGATAACCTGCGGGAATATATTGGAAAAAAAAGAAGCATCCGACCATTACGTGGCAGCCACTTAGTTCTTTCCGGAAGGAAACTACCAGTGGCTCACGAAGTTACGATCAGACATCCCGTAGATCGCCGATTTGTATACGTTCTGCCCTGGGAAGGCGTTACCGTGGTTGGTACCACCGATTTAGATCATAGCCTAAGTCTTGACAAGGAGCCTGCTATCAGTGCGGAAGAGGTTGCTTATTTGATGGAAGGCTTAGAAGCCCTTTTCCCTGCGCTTTCCCTGAGTGAAAATGACGTAATCTCTACTTTTTCTGGGGTGCGGGGCGTGGTTGGAACAGGCAAAATTGAACCATCCAAGGAATCTCGTGAACATGTTGTCTGGGAAGAAAATGGTCTACTTACGGTAACGGGTGGTAAATTAACCAACTTCCGATTGATTGCTATTGATGCCCTAAAGGCTGTGAAACCCAGATTCCCCGATTTACCTAGCCTGAACAAAAAAATGTCTGCTCTTAATCCTGTGAAAGTGGATTTGTCAGATTTCAAGGATCTTGATGAAGCAACACGTCTTCGTCTGATCGGCCGTTATGGATCTGATGCGCCGGCAGTAGTCATGCAAGCGAAGCCAGGTGATCTGGAAATTATTCCCGGCACTCCTTATCTCTGGGCCGAGTTGCGCTGGGGGGCCCGCAATGAGGGAGTTGTTCATCTGGAAGATTTACTGCTCCGCCGTATGCGTCTCGGCATTTTATTACCTCACGGGGGGGCAACCCTTTTGCCCCAAATTCGTGCTATCTGTCAATCAGAATTGGATTGGAATGATGCTCGATGGGAGGCGGAAAAGGCGGCTTATCTGGGTTTGTGTCGCCAAGCTTACAGCCTACCTGGCAAAAAGACCATTGGTAATTGACGAAAAATGTTGATTAGACTCAAGTTCGACGCAAGGCTTTAAATTTGAAAACCGACTCTTTATATTAAAATATTTTATTCAAGTTTACAATCTTCTAATACCTCCAACATATCCACACTTTTGAACCTATGAAAAACTTGTGATATTCGATTTTAATCGCAGGTTTAAAGAGCGAAATCAAGTAGTTAAATCCTCCCTATAAGGGGTAATAGATTAGGCTGAATGAAGTTGTATTGGTATCGAACCAGATCAAGTTGACACTGAAACAGGCGCCTTGTAGGTGGATACGGCCAAGGGCTGCTGCTCAAAATGGAAAGGGACAGTTTATACCGGTAATCAAACTGTCCCTTTTCAGAGTTTTTGAGAAAAAGATTCTATCTAGGTAATTGGAATTTGTTTCAACTTTTTATCTCGTGCACATAGATATCACGCTTGGGATAGGGGATTTCAATGCCTTCGGCATCAAAGGTTTCTTTGACTTTGTCGGTGATATAAGAAATCGTATCCATGCGTTTGCGGGCATCATGGATCCAAACCCGCAGCTGTAAATCCACTGAAGATTCTCCAAAATTTCTCACCACCACCTTAGGCGGCGGATCTTCTACCACCCCTTCGGTCTCCTGCGCCACCTGCTGGATGGCTTGTTTGGCTTTCTGCAGATCCGCATCATAGGCAATGCCAATATTAATTCGCAGCCGGATATCATCGGAATGGATGGTGTAATTGATGATGTCCCGCAGCATAATCTCGTTATTGGGAATGATGATCACGATATTATCAGTGGTTTTAATCTTCGTGGCCCGCAATCCGATGTCGATGACATCTCCCCAGGTGGCACTGCCGGTCGGCGCATTCCAGACCTCAATTCGATCGCCGACCTCAAAGGGTCGATCAACAATCAACAGCACTCCGGCAATCAGGTTCGACAGGGTGTCTTTGGCGGCGAAGCCGATGGCGACCCCCGCCACGCCGGCGCCGGCAACAAACGGGACCACATTGATCCCCAGAAGATCGAGGGCGATGACGATTGCCACGGTATAGATAACAAAGTTTGAAAACCGAATCAGCAGATCGAAAAGAATATCGTCGATTTTGCTATCGGTCTTATGGGCCACCTTTGATTGCAGATATCGGATCGTGACGACCAGAAAATTTTTGCTGGGCGCGGCAAACAGAATGATAAACAGGGCATGAAAGATCTTTTTTAGCATTGGTGCATTGAATAATTCGATAAGAAAAGTTCCGGTTAGCAGCACCAGAGCCAACAAAAGCACCTTTCGCATAATTTTAAAGAGCGGGCCCTGAATTTCAATCAGGTTGATTTTTTTCATTCGCTTTTCAATAAATGACAAAATCTGTCGCAGGATGAGCCACACCATAAAGAAGACGACAATTATCACGATCACCTTGAATGCGATCTTCAAATGGGGCGTCTGTAGGCCGATTGTGGTTTCTAGCTCGACAAATAAGGCATTAATTTGATCCATCATAGAGCACCTCTTTTTTTTATCCTATCATGAACCCTGTGAGATGGGGGAAAAAGTTCGATTTTTTGTTGGAAAGCGATTGCGTGATGAGAGAAGAGTGGTAATTTGTTTGCCACCCGGCAATAGCCGCAGCAGCATGATGCTGAACGCAACCATAGGATGCGGGTTATCAAGGAGAAATTCCCGGCTAGATTTCATGCGAGAAGAAGCCGGCTTTAAAGAACTCGCGGTTTAGCCGTGCTATATTGACGATGGACAGCTCTTTGGGGCACACGTTTTCGCATTCGCGATGGTTGCTGCAGTTGCCGAAACCGCATAGATCCATTGTTTTAACCATACTCAGTGCACGTCTGGCCGCTTCCGGTTTGCCCTGGGGCAGCAGGGCCAGCTGGGAAATTTTGCTGCTGACAAAAAGCATCGCTGAAGCACTGGGGCAGGCGGCCACACAGGCGCCGCAACCAATGCATGCGGCCGCATCCATCGCCCTTTCGGCGATTTCCTGGGGGATGGGAATGGCATTGCCATCCGGTGCACCACCCGTGTTGACGGATATATATCCACCGGCCTGAATAATTTTATCAAATGCGCTGCGGTCCACCACCAGATCCTTGACCACCTTAAAGGCCCGGGCGCGGAAGGGCTCCACCACAATCGTGTCGCCGTCTGAAAATTTCCGCATGTGAAGCTGGCATAGAGTGGTTGCTTTTTGCGGTCCATGGGCCTGGCCTTCGACCACCGCGCCGCAGGTCCCGCAGATTCCCTCGCGACAGTCATTGTCAAATGCAATCGGGTCTTTGCCGTCAAGGGTCAGTTGCTCGTTGACCGTATCCAGCATTTCGATAAACGACATATGAACCGATATATTTTCAGCAGCTATAGTCTCAAAATGACCCTTGACATCCGGTCCTGGCTGGCGCCAGACTTTCAGGGTTACATTAATCGTTTCATCTGGTTTATTCACTTGTAACTCCTTTGGGACAACTTCACATTTTCAAAATCCAATGGTTCTTTATGAAATTTCGGCCGCTTGCCGTAACCCTCGTATTCCCAGACCGATACATGCGAAAAATTTTCATCGTCGCGTTGGGCTTCGCCTTCTTCAGTTTGAGATTCCTCACGAAAATGGCCGCCGCACGACTCAGTGCGATCCAGGGCATCCGTAATCATGAGCTCGGCAAATTCAAGGCTGTCGGTCAAACGACCGGCCTTTTCCAGACTCTTGTTATAATCCTTATCCTTACCGGGCACCAATAGGTTTTCCCAAAATTCAGCCCGCAGATCTTGAACCAGCCCGAGGGCCTTTTTTAACCCTGCTTCATTGCGGGACATACCGCAATAATCCCACATAATTTCCCCCAGTTCCCGGGCGAAGTTATCGACGGTGCGCTTGCCTTTAATGGCCATCAGCTTAGCGATGCTTTCGGTTGCCGATTGAGAGGCATCTTTAAAGGCCGCATCGTCCGCGCTGACCGGCGACAGCTCTGTCCCGGCAAAATATCCGCCAATGGTGTAGGGGATGATAAAATATCCGTCGGCCAATCCCTGCATCAGGGCGCTGGCCCCCAGACGGTTGGCACCGTGATCTGAAAAATTGGCTTCTCCCAGAACGAATAGCCCTGGAATGGTGCTCATCAGATTGTAGTCGACCCACAAACCGCCCATGGTGTAATGCGATGCGGGATAAATCATCATCGGTTTTTCATAGGGAGAATCGTCGGTGATGAGTTCGTACATGTCAAAGAGGTTGCCGTATTTTTTTGCGATAATGTCTTTGCCGTCGCGTTTAATGGCATCGGCAAAATCCAGATATACCGCATGGCGCGTCAGTCCCACCCCTTTTCCATTGTCACACTGGGCTTTGGCCGCACGTGAAGCTATATCCCGGGGCGCCAGGTTTCCAAAGCTGGGATATTTTTCTTCCAGATAATAATCGCGATCTTCTTCGGGGATATCCTGGGGCTCTCGCATATCGCCGGGGTTGTGCGGGACCCACACCCGGCCGTCGTTTCTAAGGCTTTCACTCATCAGGGTCAGCTTGGACTGATGATCGCCGGTATGTGGGATGCAGGTCGGATGGATCTGCGTAAAGCAGGGATTGGCAAACATCGCTCCCTTTTTATAGGCGCGAAATATGGCGCCGACGTTGGACGATTCAGCGTTGGTGGAAAGATAATATATATTGCCGTAGCCCCCGGTGGATATCACCACCGCATCAGCGGCGTGGCGTTCCAGTTCGCCGCTGATCAGATTTCGAACGATAATGCCACGGGCCTGCCCATTCACCAGTACCAGATCCAACAGTTCCCGACGGGGGTATAAAGTGACCCCACCGGCACCCAC
>JASFIX010000280.1:0-5906 GCA_050122435.1 Desulfobacterales bacterium | reverse complement strand
TCGCTGAAGAAGTGTTTAGCCAAATTCAGAGCTTGCATCAAAAGGGAATCGGCATCCTCATCATCGAACAGGATGCTCACAGATCGTTGAACATATCCGATAGGGGGTATGTTCTGGCTTTGGGACAGAACCATTTTGACGGATCGGCGGATACGATTCTGAATGATCCCCAAATAAAAGAAGCTTTTTTAGGTGGCTAATTCCGGTTGCAAAAACCTCATAAATAACAATTGCTCAGATCTTCAAACAAAGCCAACGAACTTTAAAATCGTGTTGGATGCCTCGCTAACTCCTTCGTAATTAAGCAGCGGAGATATTATGAATTTCACCAAAATCATCACTGCAATTGATACCCATACAGAGGGGAATCCGGAGCGGGTGGTTACGGGCGGGATACCATCGATCCCGGGAAAAACCATGCTTGAGAAATCAAAATATACGCGAGATCATATGGATTATCTTCGCACCATGCTGGTGCATGAGCCTCGTGGAAACAACAATATGTATGCTGCACTGCTTGTCCCCCCCACTGTGGATAAAGCCGATATGGGGGTGATTTATTTAGAGCCCGGCGGGTATCCAACCATGTGCGGTCACGGTACCATTGGAATCTGCAGCGTTTTAGTCGAGACGGGCATCGTCGAAGCCCGGGAACCTGAAACTGAGATCCTGCTGGATACGCCTGCCGGACTCGTGCGGGCCAAGGTGGCCGTAAAGAATGGCAGGGCCGAATCGGTTACCATTCGCAACGTTCCGTCCTTTCTTTACAAGGCAGATATAGCGCTGGATGTTCCCGATGTGGGACAAGTGAAGCTGGATATTGCCTACGGGGGCAATTTTTACGCCATTTTAGAAGCCGATAGCGTGGGGCTGGAGGTAACAACCGAAAATGCGGATGAAATCATCGCAATGGGAGCCAAGATATGGCAGACCGTCAACGAACAGGTTGAGATTCAACATCCGCTTGAGCCCCAGATAGATTGTATCAACTATGTAGAGTTTTGCGCTCCCGCGACCCACCCGAAGGCAACTTTGAAAAATGCCGTGGTGGTGCCGCCGGCAGGCATGGATCGGTCGCCTTGTGGAACTGGGACCTCAGCAAAGATGGCGACCCTTTATACAAAAGGGCAACTTCAGCTGAATGAGGAATTTGTTCACGAAAGCATCATTGGAACGCTGTTTTACTGCCAGCTCATTGAGGAAACGAAAATAGGGGAATATCCGGCTGTGGTACCCACCATTCGTGGCAGTGCCTATATCACGGGGATTCATCAATTTGTTGTAGACGAGAGGGACCCGTTCCCCGGTGGTTTTCAACTTGGTAAAATAGAGAAGCTTTATGGTTTTGAGTATCGGGCCTAAAGCCCGGAGGTTCAGGGTTCCGGGTTCAAAGGTTTAAGGGTGTGTGGTGCGTGTTTCGAGTCACGGGTTACATGTTTCGTGTTGAAGGTCAGAGTTTGAGGATGAGGATTATTGAATATCCAAGCCAAAAGATTCAAAGGAGGAGGTTGCCTTGAAAGAACTAAAAGGAATTTGCGCCGCCCTGTGCACGCCATTTACCGATGATGGTGAAACAGTTGATGAAACCGCATTAAAAAACCACATCGATTCCATGTTGGAAGCCGGAATTCACATTATTCTGGTTTGCGGGGGAACCGGTGAATTTGCCTATTTGCGGCCTGAGGAAAGAAAAAAAATTGCCGAGATTGCCGCAAAACATATTGATGGCAGAGCCGGCTTTATGGTTCAAACATCGGCAATTAATACGGCCGACGCGATCGAGTACGCCCGGCATGCCCAAGGCGTTGGTGCGGATTGTTTGCTGATTTTACCGCCTTATTTTGAAGGGCCGGATAACGAGGGGGTCTATTATCACTATGAGAAGATCGCTGAGGCCATTAAGATTCCGATCATGGTTTACAATATTCCAGCTCATTCGGGCATTGATGTTACGCCGATTTTTTTTAAACGTCTCATGGAGATCGATAACCTCCAATATATCAAAGACAGTACAGGGGATATCATTCGAATCCAGGAACTGCTCACCATTGGCGCCAAAGTATTCAATGGAGGCGATCCGATTGCTTTTTTTAGTTTGGTGGCCGGATGCCCCGGCTGTGTATGGGGAGCCCCCAACGCCATGCCCAGGGAGGCTGTTGATCTCTATAACTTTGTTGCTTCAGGGAAACTGGCTGAAGCCGCGGATCTATGGAAAAGAATGTTTCCTGCCAACCTCTTCTTCTGGACCCACGTATACAATGCATCGGTCAAGGCAGCCACAAACCTATCCGGCAGAAAAGTAGGCCCCTGTCGCAAGCCCGTTCAACCCTTGACGGATGCTGAAATGAGCGACCTGCGGGAATCTTTAAAGCCGCTGGGGATATAGCTTCAAAGGTTCAAGGTTCAGAGGTTCAGGGGTTAGCGCTTTGGCAGCTGGCCAACGATCGGTAGCCAGCAGCAAGCAACCAGCCTGCGACGAGCTCAGCCGAGTCGTGACCAGCAGCCGTTAACCTCTGAACTTTTGAACCCCGGAACCCGGAACGTTGAACCCTGAACCCTGAACCTTGAACCTTTGAACCTCTGAACCCCTGAACCATGGTTACGAAAGGCAACGAAAATGAAAATTAACCGTGTATTTTCTTCAATCGACACCCATACCGGAGGGCAGCCCACCCGAACCATTACCGGAGGTATAACCCATATCCCGGGGGCCTCTATTGTGGAAAAAATGACCCATTTAAAGGAGAACATGGACTGGATACGAACGTCCTTAATGTTTGAACCGCGGGGTCGCGACATCATGTCCGGTGTTATTCTCACTGAACCGACTCACCCCGAAGCAGATATCGGGGTAATTTTTATCGAAACCACCGGGTACCTGCCCATGTGTGGCCATGACACCATCGGCGTCAGTACGGCGCTAGTGGAAACCGGTATGGTCCAGGTGGAAGAGCCGGTAACCCATATCGCATTGGACACCCCGGCCGGGTTGACACGTATTCGGGTGGATGTAGAAAACGGCAGGGCCAAAGGCGTTACGTTTAAAAACATCCCCTCATTTGTGATGGCCGAAGACGCCGAGGTCGATGTGCCGGGATTCGGCAAAATTATCATGGATGTTGCCTACGGCGGCAATGTGTATGCGATCCTGCCGGCGGACGCTGTTGATCTGGAGATTCGTCCCGAAAATGCGCGCAAGGTGATTGAGATCGGCAGAAGGATCAAAACAGCGGTGAACGAACAGGTGAAGATACAGCACCCCGAAAAAGATTTTATCAATGAGTGCACGCATGTGGAGTTTTTCGGGCAGCCCTCTTCACCAGAAGCCGATCTGAAGAATACGGTCTTTTTTGCCGAATCGGGAATCGACCGGTCGCCTTGCGGCACCGGTACGTCCGCTAAACTGGCCGTTTTACATGCCAAAGGGGAGCTAAAGCTTAAGGAGGAATTCGTCCACGAGAGTATTATCGGTAGCATTTTTAAGGCCAGAATTGTCGAGGAAACCCGTGTCGGTCCTTATGCCGCGGTTGTCCCGGAGGTTACCGGTAGTGCGCATATTATGGGAATCAATCAATTGTTCATAGATCCCGATGATCCCCATTGGAAGGGGTTTCTTTTGAGTTAACGTTTGAAGTGACTAAATTGATATCTTACCGCGGAGACGCAGTCTTCGACCCTGAGCTCAGACCGAAGGGAGGGCGCAGAGAGAAAATATCTTTATATAAAACCCCTGCGGGCCCTGCGTCTCTGCAGTGAACATTAATACGCGGTTATCTGGAAAGAACAAGCGAAGTCGGTTGTGGGAGCGGGTTCCACCAGGGTTCTTTTAGGGTAACTTGAACTTTTTGGATAAGCGCTTATTATTGTTCCTTATGTCCCATATCGAAGGGCATCAGAACGGGAAGGAGACTAAATGGATAAATTAAAAGGTACGTTTACGGTGATGGTGACGCCTTTTACTGATGATGAGCAGCTGGATGAAACGGGATTCCGGGAAAACATCGATTGGTATATTGAGGAAGGAATCCATGGTGTTATTTGTCTGGGCAGTACCGGCGAGTTTGCCAACCTGTCAGTTGAAGAACGCCGGCGTATTATTGATCTCACCGTCGACCAGGTCAAGGGTCGGGTTCCGATCATCGCAGGTACGGCTGCCAACTCAACCCGTGAGACCATTGCAATGACAAAATATGCCAAAGACGCCGGTGCCGATGCTGCTCTGATTGTCGCGCCGTTTTATGGCCTGCCGACCCAGGATGACTTATATGGTCATTACAAGGCCATATCCGAAAATGTGCCAATTCAAATTATGGTCTATAACAATCCCGGATTTTCAGGGGTCGATATGCTGCCCCCCCTCATTGAAAGACTCGCAGCGATTGACAACATCTTGTATGTTAAAGAAAGTACCGGAGATATAAAAAGGGTTCATGAATTATTGCAGCGTTGCGGCGACAATATCGATATATGGTGCGGCTGGGACGACCTGGTCTATGAATTTTTCTTGTTAAGTTGCCGTGGATGGGTCGCCCCCATCGCAAACTTTATGCCCCGGGCTGCAGCCGAGCTCTACACGTTGGTTGATGAGAAAGCCTATGATAAAGCCAAAGCACTTTTTTTCAAGATGCTTCCCCTGCTGAATTACCTGGAAGCGGGGCAGCTATTGGCCAAAGTTAAAGAAGCCATGAACCTGATCGGCAAAGCCGGAGGAAAACCAAGAAAACCGTTTTTGCCTATTTCTGAAGAACAAAAAAACGAATTGCGCGCCATGCTAAGCGAAGTGGGTTTGATTTAATAAGGCACATTCTATGCCTATAGATGAATTTTGTTCTTTTTTTGAGTCTGTTTATTAGACAGGATTAACAGGATTTATAGGATTTTTCTTTTTCTTTCTCAGTTTCCTGATGAAACTGAGAAAACTCAATCCGACTCCGTCGGAAGCGTTTATCAAAACAAGATAGCACTTTCAAAAAGGCTATCACTGAAATACTACAGGAATAATTTCTACCTTACGGGATAGTATAATTTTTCGCTGCAGGCGATTGTGGTTTCCAGGCTTTCATCAGGAAAGCCTGAAAAAAATATCCTGAAAATCCTGTTGATCCTGTCAAAAAAAAGCAAAATTAAAATAGAATCCATTCCTTAAATAAAACCCTGATTGGGCCTTTTTGCGGAGATAAGATGAATACAACCAAAACTGCTGATGTTGTCGTCATCGGCGGAGGAGTCGTCGGGACTGCGATTACGTACTTTCTGGCCCGCAAAAATATAGACGCTATTCTGGTTGAAAAGGGGGCAATTACCGCCGGAACCTCTGGCAGATGCGAGGGGGATGTGCTGGTCTGCGACAAGACGCCCGGATTCGACAGCCGCCTGACCCGGCTCAGCCAGGATCTGTTTCCACAGATCGCGAATGAATTAGATGATGATATCGGCTGGACCCAGAAGGGCAGCCTGCTGGCGATTGAAAATGAAGCCGAAATGGAGGCGGCCAAAACCCTTTGCTCCCAGCTAACTGCCGAGGGGCTGCCGGTTAGAATCCTCGATAAATACGAGGTTCATGAGGATGAACCCTATCTGGCCCCCGATATTGTGGGCGGTCTGGAGACCGATTGTGACGGCTCCTTAAACCCCATGGCCCTGGCTTACGGATTGGTCAACGGCGCCAAAAAGCGGGGAGCGAAAGTCCTGACGCATCGCGCGGTGACCGGCATCGGACTGGATGCCGATGGCGGCGTCGAACGGGTGGTTACTGGAAGCGAGGAGATCCTGGCCAAACGGGTGGTCAATGCGGCCGGCGTCTGGGCGGCTGAAATCGGGAAGCTGGTGGGTCTGGATATTCCGATCAAACCCCGGCAAGGACAGATGCTGGTGGCTGAACGCACGTTTCCCGTAGCCAGGCGGAA
>JASFIX010000279.1:0-5915 GCA_050122435.1 Desulfobacterales bacterium | reverse complement strand
ACAAAGACGACATTTTTAGGGAAGAGCAGGTCCGTTGTCAGCGAATGCGGGACTTTGTCAAAAGATTGGGAGATGGATGGTTTTTATTTAGATATGAAGAAATGGTGGATAAAAAGTTTGACGCCTTGAATGCGTATCTTGGTTTTCAGATCGGTGCAGATACTGAGGTGCCCAGCGGAACTGGCAAGGAGAAGGTCGTGCGGAAAAAGGCTTATGGGGACTGGCGTCATTGGTTTGTGGAGACAGATGTGGCTCTTTTCAAACCGGTCCTCGTGCCATACATGCAGGTCGTTGGCTATGATTGCGATGATTGGAATCTGGGCGCCGAGCCGGTTATCGAGCTGCAGTTTTCATCCGAATACATGCAGAGCTTGTCGCGCAAAGCTAAAAAAAATACCATCATGCGGTTTATCGATAAAATTTCTCAAAAGCTTTTTAAAAAAAGCTGAGACGCTTTTGCCCGCAAGCACCTATAATCCATTCCAAGGTGCGCGCATCCCATAGCGTAGGCACCATTTTTTCGCCGTCCCCGCCTCTTGATGCAGACATAAATTTGTTAAGATTATATATATAATCCCGATTGAGCGGGGCCTTGAGCCCGTATCCTCCGCTTTGAGATGGGTTCTATTTTTGGATCTGATCTACATCGTTAATGCCGTCGACGGAATTTGCTTATTTTTTCAACTGGACTTGATTTAGCTTTAAATCCACCTTGCCGACAGTGGGTATGATTCCGCTGACCTGGATAGGCAGGCCCAAGGAGGTTTCTACAAAGATGCTAATGTCTTTGTGAAAACCCAGAAATGAAAAAATCTCTGCATCTTCTAAATGGGGTTCAATGGACTGGGCTGTTATCATCATTTTAAGGGCCTCCACTGTACTGTCTTTTCGCATTTCGATCTGTTGCTGGTTTTTTAGAATGTAGTTGGTTTTAATCTGTCGTGTTCCGGCCTTTATAAGCTTTACGCGATGCAGTTGTCTTTTTCCAAATATACCAATTGTTAAAGGTCTATTGTCTTTAGAGAGGGCGGCAGCTGAAAGGATATAAATCAGCACGGAACGCTCGGAAACGCCCGGACAATCCAGTTGGTTTGTGTCATATGGATAGAAGGTGTCCTTGACGTCCGTCCATTTATCGGGTTCCAGGCCGGCTTCCCCTTTGTCTTTCGGTTCAATCCGATGCCGAAAAACGCCCCGATCCGTGAATCGATAAATTTTTTTAAAGTCATCTTCACCCCGGCGCAGCCTGATACGCCCGAGAGCTGACGCATCTTCCGGGTTAAACCATATGCGGTTATACAATTTTACGGGTGCGCGAAATCGAGGATCAATAATCGTATTTATTGTCATTTCAGCCGCCTGTGATTTTTTAAGTTTAACGGGTATTCCTTGAGGGGAGGCAAGCAATACGGGATCGAGCTCCGAGGCCGGCAAATATCTGATATGAACTTCGGTTGACACCTCGACCCAGAAATTTTTCGCGTGGAATGACAGCTGAGACCATTGAATCCGCTGGGGTTCCAGATCGAGATGAAAACCGCTTTGGGCCTCTGCGGAGCTGATCAAGGTCCAAAACCCCAGTAATATCGTCAGGCAAAAGACGCCCGGTTTATGTCGTGTTAAATTCATAAAAAGTCGCCCGGTTCGATAAAATGTAAACATGGTTACAAATTCTGCTTCAGGTATTATTATCACAAGGCCTGGATCTGTTTTTAATTCTGGACATCTAATCGCTTCAAACTCCCTGAGGCGTCAAAAAAGCTAAACTATACATAGGATATGGCAAATTCGCTGGATTCAAAACCACAAGACCGGATTAGATATTTAAAAAGTTTACATGGTCAGCAAAAAAGGTGAAAACAAAAAAAAGGAGGCGACTGAATGTCTTCTATTACTCTAATTTTAGGAGGTATTTCAAGTCTTCCCGATCTTTTGGACGCCCGGCTGCTTTTTTATTTTGATTAGGTCATCTAATGATGCAAACCAGGCAAAGGTATCGCCAAATTTTGCCTTGCCTTTATGCTCTTTTAACGATTTCAGCAGACTTTCGGTATCCATGTTTTACCAGCATTTTCTTCATCTTAAAGCTATCAAAACAGGTTAGAAATTACAACCGGACAAAATAAAAGTGACGTCTATGATGTCAAAACTACGTTAAATCACTTGTCCGTGAAAGACCTGCCATATCTCGTGGATACGATTCAAAATAATCGAAAAATGGCCTTCATCGGCATAAAAAATGGCCCTGCAAGTGGGTATGGTTTCGGCCACATGATGCCCCATGGCGGGCGGCACGATCCGATCCTTTTCGCCATGCCACAGATTCACCGGAATACGGATGTCCTCCAGGCGAAATCCCCAGGGACGACTGTATAAAACCACGTCAGCAGCCGGCCACTGCAGGCTGCTGCGAAAGGCTGCTTGAAATGATGCACATAATACATTTCTCAACTCAGGATTCCGGAGTGCCATTTTGTCCGGTTCTGCAACTCTGCCGGAAATAATTGATAACATGGATTTGGGATAATTTCGAAAAAAAAATGCTGAAAAGGGGTACAGTATGGTCGCAATTTTCGGGGCGCGGCCGGCGATGCGCAATCCCTGGCGATACATCCAGGGCATATCCGGCAGCAAACCGGGAACATCGACAGGCCCCATTCCGCATATAATGCCGATCGTATCCAGGCGATCCGGAATTTTGCAGGCACAGGCAGCCGCGTAAGGCCCACCGCCGGACACCCCTAAAATGGAGAAGCGATCGATCCCCAGCGCATCCGCCAGCCCGATGACATCATCCGCCCAGTCGACGAACGTGCGCCCGGGCTTCAAGCTGGAAAGGCCGTATCCGGGGCGATCGATTCCGATAAAGCGAATCTTAGATTCGCGCGAGATGCGATCTGCCAGCCGGGCCTCCAGGCGCGAACCCGGAAAGCCGTGAAAGTAGAAAACCGGTTTGCCCTGGCGGTCGCCGAATTCGGCAAAACCGAGCAGGCGCCCGTCACAAAGGGTAATGTAGTTTTGAGCGCTTGACATTTATTTGAGGAATTAATAGTATGTATTATTATATATGTAAGTAGGAGAAAAAAAATATGAAAATAGGTGAACGGGGTCAAGTGACGATACCCAAGGAAATGCGCGAAAAATATGGCCTTTTGCCCCACATCGAGGTGGATTTTGAAGAGGCGCAATCCGGTGTTCTGATCAAGAAAAAGGTTCGACATACCAGCCCGGTGGATAAAGTTTATGGCATTTTAAAGAAAAATACCAGCACCGACGACTATATTGAGACCATTAGGGGCAGATGATTACACTTGTTGATACGAATGTGTTGCTCGATGTGCTTTTGCCGGATCCGAAATGGGGCGAAAACTCGAAAAATTCCCTTGATCAGGCTTTTCGTCAAGGCTCACTGGTGATAAATGAAATCATTTATGCTGAGCTATCCCCACAATTTAGCAGCCAGACCCTGCTGGATGATACCTTAAATATGCTTGGCATCCGTATGATACCGCTGGATAGACAAAGTGCCTATCTGGCAGGTTCAAATTGGAAAATATACAGAAAATCCAGCGGTCAACGTGATCGCGTTCTGGCAGATTTTTTAATCGGAGCACATGCCCAGATTCATGCCGATCGGCTGCTTACCAGAGATCGCGGTTTTTATAAAAAGTATTTTAAAAAACTAAAGATAATCTATTGAATCTAACCAAAAGTTTTTACCAAATCCGTTAAACCCAATTTATCCAGCGTCGTATCTTCCGGTTTGCCGCTGTCCGGGTCCCAGCCCATGGCCTGACGATATTCGCGCGCCAAACTGTCGACATCGATGGTCACACCGGCCAGAGGACCGTCTTCCTGGGGTGGCAATCCGGCCATTCTGTCGGGCAGTTTGATGTCAGCGGGGACAATTCCTTCCCGCAGGTTAAAACAGTGCCGCAGTGTCTGGATGCGGGCGCCGGTGGTCAGGACTTCATCAGCATCCAGGTTCCAACCGGTGACGGCATTGAAAAACTCGATCAGCGGATAATTGCCGAAAAACATCATCGGCATGATGCATACTCCGGCGCTGGCGCCCACCTGGAGATATTGGGAGGCCGTGGCACTGATCGGGCCTTTGCCGCTATAAGTGTAACGCTCATATTCGCCAATCTTTAATTCAGGGTAGGGCGCCCATTGCCCGGGACCGGCGTCGATGCGGGCCATGGGTCCGGCGGTATGGCGGCCCGGGGTGGGGTCACACACAAAACCGGTGCCGCGGCTGGGTAAATACAGGGCGTTGTGCAGACCGGGTTCCTGGCCGCCGACATGCATGGCTAATGGCGCGGCCGCGCTGCCGATTTTTTCAACCGCCACTTTAACCCCGTCGGCTAAAACATCACCGAATCCTTCGCGGGTGATCATTTTGGCTGTCATCGCGATCATGGCTTCGGCGTTGCCCCAGGTCAGTGCGATCCCATCGGTATCGCTGGTGGTGATGATGCCGTTTTCAAAGCATTCCATGGCAAAAGCCAGGGTGGTTCCGGCGGAGATGGTGTCCAATCCGCTGCGGTTGCACATATCGTTGAGTTTAATAATCGATTCAAAGTCGTCACACATGCACAGGGTACCAAAGGCGCCAATGGTCTCATACTCGGGTTTATGGGTTTCACCCACCGGGTACTTGCCGGTGTCTACGTTGAAAATACCCCCGCAGGCAATTGGACAGTTGGCACAGGCGTATTTGCGGCTCTGATAAGCAATAATGGCATCCGCATCGGCGATTTTTTCCAGATTCGGAAATGACTGTTCACCAGTATACTGCCAGTTTTTGACCGGAGTGACACCCGAGGCCACGCCACCCCCTGTAATACCGCAGGTGCCGTGTTCCATTAGCGTCTGCGCAAATCCGCCCATCTCCCGCATCTCTTTGATGAAGGCCTTGCGCAGCCGCACCAGTTCATCGTTGTCGGCAATACGGGCCTTGCCGCTACCGCGCACAGCGACGGCCTTGAGCTTTTTGGCACCCATGACCGCACCCACTCCGGAACGGGCGGCAATACGTCCGGCGTCATTGACGATACCGCTGATCAATGACAACTTTTCAGAAGCCGGTCCGATGGAGGCGATCCGAATTTTGCCGTCTTTAGCATCCGCCCGGATGGAGCGCTCGGTGTCGACCGTATCCTGACCCCAGAGATGGGCGGCATCTTTGATCTCGATGCGATCATCAACCACAGCAATATATGTAGGCGCTGCCGCCACACCGCTGACAAAAATGGCATCCCAGCCGGCGGCTTTTAATTCGGCCCCGAAATATCCGCCGGAATTGGCATCACCCCAGCCACCGGTCAGCGGCGATTTGCAGACGGCCATGTAACGACCGCCGGTGGGCACCTTGGTGCCGGTCAACGGTCCGGTCGTAAAACCCAGGTAGCTTTCGGGACCCATCGGATCGACGCCTTTTTTCTGGCGTTCAAATAAGATCCGGGCGCCAAGCCCCTGTCCGCCGATAAAATCACGCGCCATTTGCTCATCGAGCTCTTCAATCTCAATTTTACCCGTGCTTAAATCGACAAAGCCAATTTTACCAGCATATCCACCAACCATTTAACGCCTCCTTATGTCTTGCCCAATTTTGCATTATTCCAGAACGCGGTTATCTGAGAAACTCCAGAAGAATGCGGCTGATATATATCTCACCACGAAGAACACGAAGCTCACAAAGGGAAAACACATCATTTTAATTTTGCCTTCGTGTCCTTCGTGCCCTTCGTGGTTATGGTTGCCTTGCTTGAGCTTTCTGAATAATTGTATCCTAGAATTCCATTATGCCAATGGCTTGCGCCACCGCTCGGATCTGCCGCCACCATGCAAGGTTTTTTGCTCGGAGAACAATTCTGAATCTTGCTTTATACCCTCAATTCGAATGACAGTCA
>JASFIX010000278.1:0-5925 GCA_050122435.1 Desulfobacterales bacterium | reverse complement strand
ATCGGGAGACTGTGCCGAGGTGATCAATAACCAGATGGGGCCCCGGTTAATCGGCTATGATCCCATCGATATCGCCGGTTGTGAGATGCGCTGCCTGCCGGAGTGGTGTGTGGTCCAGAATACCGATGACGCATCGGTGGTCAAGGCATTCGGCGGCATCGAGATTGCTTTGTGGGATATAAGGGGCAAGGTATGGGAGAAACCGCTGTATGAATTACTGGGCGGCGCCGTACGCAAAGAGATCCCGTTTACCGAATATTTTGCTTTTCGGGTGGAAAAGGATGGACTGGGCGGAGAGATGTCACCGGAGGCGGTTGCCGACTATTGCGTGAAGATGAGGGAGGAACACGGGGCTACCATGTTTGAAGGCAAATTAACTGTCGGCAACCCCCACCTTGAAGTTGCCACGGTGAAATGCCTGCGTGAAAAACTCGGTCCGGAAGTGATGCTCCGGCTGGATTCGAACATGGCGTGGTCTTTATCGACTGCGCGTCAGATCTTACGCGAAATCGAACCCTATAACATCCGTAACTATGAAGATCCGGTGGCCACCTTTGAGGAAATGGCAGCGCTGCGCCGGCATTCGAGCATCCCGTTTTCTTCACACGTCCCCGACATTCGGCGGGCGGTGGCGCTGGGCGTGCCGGATACATTTGTGACCAATTTCGCGGTGCTGGGCGGCATCAATCGGGCCATCCGATTCATCGGGGCCTGTGAGGCTATGGGCATCGGTTTCTGGTGTTACAGCGGGGATGCGGGGGTCTGTACGGCGGCCTATTTACATGTCACCGCAGCCATGCAATGGATCCATGAACCCAGTCAATCCCTAAAACGCTGGCAAATCGGCGATGTCATCCAGGACGGCCCGTTTAAACCCAAAAACAATGTGGTGGCCGTGCCGGAAGGTCCCGGTCTCGGTGTCGAGCTGGATCGGGATGCCTTCAATCACTGGCACAAGCATTACCGGGAAAATGGCCCGGTGGATCATTATTATAATCCGGAGAATCCCGATTATTTTCGGCGATTACCGTTAGATTAACTTTTTCTGGTTGAGCCGGTTGAGCCGGTTAGGCCCGTTGAGCCCGTTAAAAAAGGAAGGAAGCCGAATTTTATTTTTCAACAAGACAGCGCGCTAACGGGCTAACGGGGTAGCGGGCTCAACCCGATGAATTTTCAGATAACTTTTGCAACGGTTATTGAAGCCAAACTGGGGCAATTAAAAAAAAGGGGAAGAGGATATGGGTAAGATCTATGTGCCGGACACGGCTGACTGCACGGCGGATGCCGTGGTGATCGGGGGAGGGATCGTCGGTGTGGCGACGGCTTTTTGGCTATCAAAAGCCGGTCTGGAAACCATCCTGGTTGAAATACGTGATGGGTTGTCGACACTGACAACGGCAGCATCCATTGAATCGTTTCGGGCCCAGTTTACCGAGCCGGCGATGGCGGCCCTGGCCAAAGAGTCCATCGAAGTCTGGGAGAACTTTGCCGAAGTGGTCGGCATTCCCGACTATTCTATCAACCTGCGTCACGGCGGTTATCTTTTTATCAGCAAAGATGAAAACAAATTCGAGGAGATCAAAAAGACGGTTGAAGGCTACCATGCCGTCGGCGTCGTTGATTCCGAGTTCTGGACCGGCGAAGATGTCCGGGCACACTATCCCTGGGTCTCACCGCAGGTGGTCGCCGGCGCCTTCCGGGCTAAAGACGGCTGGTTCTCGGCCCATGAGGCCACCCAGGGCCTGGCCAAGGCTTCACAACAGGCGCAATTCTTCCTCGAGACCGAGGCCCAAGACATCCTGGTGGATGATCAGGGCGTCAGCGCAGTGGTGACCAACAGGGGAACGATTTCTACCCGAACCGTGGTCAACGCCGCCGGCCCCTTTGCCATAAAGGTGGCAGAGATGGTCGGGGTTAAATTGCCGGTCTTCCAGGTCAGGCGGCAACGGGTCTTTGTGGCGCCCCATCCGAGAATACCTCAGGATGCGCCATTGACCATTGATGTTGACAACGACTCTTATTGGCGGCCGGAGACCGGCGGTGCCCTTATGGGTTGGCATGATCCCGAAGAACCCAAAACCGAACCCATGCGGAAACCCCTGGGAGACTATGAATTTCCGGCCTATACCTTTGATAAAGTGGGCGTCCTGTCACCTTTCTGGAATGAAATCATGGGCGATTTCAAGAAACCCGATCTCGTTGTCCACGCCGGCCAATATGTCCACGCCCCGGATGACCAGCCGATCCTGGGGCCGGTTGAAACGGTTCCCGGCTTTTTTGTCAACTGTGCCTACTGGCCCGGAGTAATGCTCTCCCCAGCGGCCGGCCGCTGGACCGCCGACATGGTTACCGGTCAGATGAAAAATAAAGACAACCCTTTGCGGATGTCACGTTTCGACGAGGGGGTCTCGGTGGCTCCCGGGGCTTTGTTGCGCGGTCGGCATTAAGAGCGGTCCATAACCAAAGGAGGTGAATTGAATGCACGCTTGGATAGGTAAATTGCTGCGGGTTGACCTGACAGTCGGTTCTGTTGCAGTAGAAGAAATTCCCCGAACCCATTTGCAGGATTATCTCGGCGGGCGCGGATTGGCCGTTCGCTACCTGATGGATGAGATCGATCCAAAAGTCGAGCCGCTTTCGCCTGAAAACAAACTGATTATGGCCAGCGGGCCGCTGACCGGAACGCCGATTCCCACCGGCGCCCGCTACATGGTCGTCACCAAAAGCCCGTTGACCGGAGCCCTGACCTGTTCAAATTCCGGTGGCTTCTTCCCGACCGAGATGAAAAAGGCGGGTTTCGATATGATTATCATCGAGGGACAATCGGCACAGCCGGTCTACCTGTTGGTCGTGGACGGACGGGCTGAGCTGAGGCCGGCAGATCACCTCTGGGGCCGGATTGTGCCCGAAGCCGACCAACTCCTGCGGGATGAAACCGCAGAATCAGCCAAAACGGCGATTATCGGTCCGGCCGGTGAAAAACAGGTGCGCATCGCCTCGATCATGAACGACAAACACCGGGCCGCCGGCAGAGCCGGGGTCGGGGCAGTGATGGGGGCCAAAAATCTAAAAGCCGTGGTAGTGAAAGGATCCGGCAGCGTAGACCTGGCAAATCCGGCAGGCGTCAAAGCGCTCTCAAAACAAATTCGGGGCGAGGTCAAAGCAACGGCCGACGCCGGCAAGCTGGTTCTGAGAGAATACGGGACCGCTTACATGCCGCCGGTGACTTCCGGGGCCGGTATGTGTCCGACGCGCAACTTCCAGACCGGTGTCTTTCAAGGGGCCGACAAGATCTCCGGACTTGTTCTGACCGAGAAGTATCTGGTTCGTCCCGGGGCCTGTTGGGGATGTCCCATTGCCTGCGGCCGTATCACGCGATTGGACCATGAGCGCTGGCAGGGAGAGGGCGAAGGCCCGGAATATGAGACCCTGGCCTCCCTGGGTTCATCCTGCGGGGTGGACGAGCTGGAAGCCATCATCAAGGCCAACTACCATTGCAATGAGCTGGGGCTGGACACCATTTCAATGGGCATGACCATCGGCTGCGCCATGGAACTGTTCGAAAAAGGCCTGCTGCCCCAGGAGGACGTCGGTCGAACCCTGAACTTCGGTGATGCCGAAGCAATGGTCGCGCTGACTGAACAAACGGGTCTGCGGGAGGGATTCGGCAACCAGTTGGCCGAGGGCAGCTATCGGTTGGCCCAGAAATACGGCCACCCGGAATACGCCATTACCGCAAAAAAGCTGGAACTACCCGGTTACGATCCGAGAGGTGCCAAAGGGATGGGCATTCTCTACGCGACCTCCAATATCGGTGCCTCCCATATGAAGGGAGACATGATCTACCTGGAGTTTGGCTATTTTGATTTTCGGCTGGATCCTCTAACCGAACAGGATAAGGCCCGCTATTGCAAGCAGATGCAGGACATCTATGCGGTGGTCGACTCGGCCGGGGTATGCGCTTTTGTGGCCATGCGTCATTTAATGAAGCATGATGAAAGCCTGGAGCTTGACCGCATGGCCGAGGCCATGGCTGCTGCTTCCGGAGTGGATTATGATCCGGCCGGGCTGCTTGAAGCCGGCGAGCGGATTTACAACCTTGAGCGCCTCTTTTTGACCGAGGCCGGGTTTACCCGGGATGATGACAGCCTGCCGCCGCGGATGCTTAAAGAACCCATGCCCGAAGGGCCGGCGAAGGGCCAGGTGGTTGATCTGGCAACCATGCTTGACGAATATTATGAGCATCGCGGCTGGGACCCGGCGGGTATTCCCCGGGCAGAGACCCTGAAGCGGCTAAAACTGGCCTAGCGTTGTGTCCCATCAGTAATTTATAAAACATTTTTTTATTTAAGGTTTCAGGTGTCAGTGTTCAGGTGTCAGGGTTACGAACCCAATGACACAATGATAATCAGTTGCTGCACACTGTCATTTTTTGCTGACACCCGAAACCTGACACCTGGCACCTTAGATTGGAGGACAATATGTACACCTACACGAGCCATTTGAAAGACGAAGAGGTCCACAGTATCGATGGGCAGGTTGTCAGCGGTGTGGCTATCGGGATCATCCTTTTTGGACAGGCGGGCTATGCCATGCCGCCGGGCAGCGTTGAAAATGCCACCTCTTTTAATTATCCAGTGCACTACACCGCCATTGATGCGGCCTCGGTGGAGAGCGTTGTTTCGCCCGATCTGGATCCGGCGGTTTTATCCCAGCTGATCGAAGCCGGAAAGTACCTGCAGCGGCAGGGCTGTCGGGCCATCATCGGTGCCTGCGGCTTTTTTGGCAACTATCTGCCACAGGTGGTAACGGAGCTTGATGTGCCTTGCTTTTTTTCGAGCCTGATGCAGGTTCCGTTGATCCTCAACTCTCTGAAGCCGGAGCAAAAAGTCGGGGTGCTCACTGCCAATGGCGAGGTTCTCAACGGTGCACCGGTACTTAAAAATTGCGGGATCCAAGATCCTTCTCGGGTGGTTATCAGCGGGGCGGAGGTATTGCCCGAGATGCAGAAAATTCTGGCCGGCGAAGGCCATTACAATGTTTATCAGCTCGAGCAGGGGTTGGTGAAGCTGGCGCAAAATCTGGTGGAAAATGACCCTGAGATAGGGGCTATGCTTTTGGAGTGCACGCTTTTTCCCACCCACGGCCGGGCAGTCCAGGATGCGGTTAGGCTACCGGTTTATGATTTTGTCACCCTTATAGACTGGGTATACAGTGCCGTGGTGCGCAGACGTTTTCCCGGTTATATTTAGTGTTGCGTGTCACTTTGGGTATCAGGTGCCAGCATTTTGGCCCCTGGCTTCTTGCTTCTCGCTTCGACTCAGCTGTCCTCGGCCATGAGACCTCGGCATGAGCTCGGTCGAACGCTCGGGCCGAATGGAGGACTTCGAGTGAGCCTCAGTCGAACTCCTCGTTGCAGGCTGGCCAGAAACCGGTGAATAATAGCCAGCGGCGAAGAATTCGATTCTCTCCTCATTTCTGTAGTCTGCTGAATTCCTGCAGTTTATTACTTGACTTTCAATAGGAGAATCGTTATTAATTGATAATTATTATTCGTGGCTTAAAAACCTTTCTTGGTATTGAGCAATGAAAAAGAGTGCTGATTCGGCTAACATAGAACAACGATTAAATCAGATGCTTCAGAAGCTGAAGGAGCACGATTTTCGTCTTACACCTCAAAGGCTGGCCGTCTTAAAAGTGTTAGCGGTTAGCGAGGGACACCCTACTGTTGAACGGATTTATGAAACTGTCAGGACTGAATTTCCAACAACCAGCATCGCCACCATTTATAAGACGGTCAACCTTCTTAAACAACTCAACGAGGTGATAGAGCTTGGATTCCCGGATGGGAGCAATCGTTATGACGGCAATAAGCCTTATCCTCACCCCCACGTAATTTGTACAGAGTGTAAAAAAATTATTGAT
>JASFIX010000277.1:0-5927 GCA_050122435.1 Desulfobacterales bacterium | reverse complement strand
TGCAAACAGGCTACCGGGGTTATGATATCGATCAATCGCTGCTATTTTGACAATATCTTTATTTAGATCAACGGTAATTTGCCCGTCTTTAACCGGCAGGCGTTCCTCGATTTCAGCGGTAACCAGGTCTGTGACCATGTTTATCACACGAACCTTTATGTTTTCGACATTTTCAGGTGCGCGGATAACAAAATCCGAGGAGGTGAGCTCGCGCGGCAGTTTGACACTATTTAAACTATCATCTGAAAAAGAATGCGATTGCGGAGCTGCCAACAAATCTCCGTTTTGGGCGATAATCCGCCCATTGCTGACGACCACCTGTGCAGCGATGGTGGTGTCATCCGGGATGATCACAATATCGGCCAATCTCCCGGGCGCGATGCCGCCAATCAGATGGTCTAACGAAAAATGATCGGCCACATTCAGGGTGGCCATCTGTATGGCGTTGATCGGCTCAAATCCGTATTCGATAGCACTTTGAACCAGGGCCTCCATATAGCCGTTTGCCATCAGGTCGGCCGGTGTTATGCCGTCGCTTACCAGAACCAATCGACGCAAATCAATACCAAGGTCTTTAATTTTGGCGATTTCTTGTAGATCTTTGCGGACAGCACCCTCACGCACCATGACATGAAGCCCCAGGCGCAGTCGATCGAGGACTTGATCGGCATTGATGGGTTCATGGCAGGATGATATTCCGTTGGCGATATAGGCCGCCAGCTTTTTTTCGCTGGCACCGGCGGAATGCCCTTCGAGGATCTTGCCGGCGTGCTGGGTTTGTTCGAATAATGCCAGGAGCCAGTCGGGTTCCTGAAGCACCGCCTGCCAGTAGGATTCGCCCAGACCGAGGATATCATCGCGTTCAAGAAGCGTTTGCAGGTGTTCTCTTGAAATTCCTTGAGCCGCTTTGCTGATGGATATTGTAGCCGGAGCGGTTGACCATATTTTGACAGGCTGATTTTTAAACGATTGCAGAAGATCAACGATTCCATCGTATCCAGCAGCCAGGAAAACCTCTAGGGTTTCCGTTATGATGGTTGTGGTACCGCCCGCAGCAGCATATTTTAAAAATTCATCGGCTTTACACAGCCAGCCCAGGTGGGTGTGGCCGTCGATCAGACCGGGAATAGCCGTTTGGCCGCCGGCATTGATCACTTCGGTTTTGGGTCCGATCGTTTCTTCCGGATTTGGGCCGACATACGCAATCCATTTGCCTTTAATGCTGATGGCGCAATCATCGATAAACTCTCCGGTGTAAACGTTTGCCAGGCGGGCATTCACCACCGCCAGATCGGCCTTGTCCTGTCCCAGAGCCACTTTCATCAACGCCCGGGATTCGTCGGTATTTTTTAAATAAGAGGATGTTGTCTTCGCCACTGTAAAAGCAGTCCTTTCAATGTAGGATGATTTATGCAATATCATTTCTTAACATCCATAAAATAATTTTGGAAAGGAAAAAATTAAATATAAATCAACAGATATAACTGATTTTACATTCTGTCAAAAAGTTGCAATGGTGATGTAATTCGATACCGCTTGTGTTTAGTATTTAGTTTTTAGTATTTAGAAAGATTGCCAAACACCAAACACCAAACACCAAATACTAAACACCAAACACTAAACACTAAATACTTTTCATTTAAACTCAAAACAAACATATCTCGCGTGAGTGTCTGAAAGAGGTGAAAAATTGAACATTGCCTCAATATTAGAAAAAGCGGCCCTTTATTTTCCGGATTATCTTGCTGTTATCGATACTGACAAATCTATCCGCTTTAATCAATTTAATCGCGATGCCAGCCGGGTCGCTTCGGCATTGCATCGCAGAGGGATCCGACCCGGTGACCATGTGGCGTTGTGCGCGCCCAACTCATACGCCTGGCTGGCTTTTTATTTTGGCGCGCTCCGGATCGGTGCGGTGGCGGTGACCTTTTCGCACCTTTTGACGAAGAATGAGTTGTCCAAAATCCTGCTGGACTGCAAACCCAAGGCACTGTTCACCGCTGATCAGAAGCTGACGGATTTAAGCGAAATCCAAAAACAGGCCCAAACCGGGCTGATCATCTCTGAAAATGGTGATATTTCTTTTGAACGTTTAACAGCAGAAGGAATCTCCGGATTTCAGATCGTCGACCGAGATCGACAGGACACAGCCGCCATTCTGTACACAGGGGGTACTACCGGCACTCCAAAAGGTGCCATGCTGAGCCACGGAAATCTGCAGACTTCGACCTTTAATGTGGCGCATTATGAGCGCTCAACCGAAAATGACCGTGCCCTTTGTTTTTTACCCCTCAATCATGTGTTTGCCCAGGTGCACATTACCCTTTCCACGGTTTACAGTGGGGGCGGTTTAATCGTTCAGCAGGCATTTGAATTGGAAAAAGCGGTCGCTGCCATCGAACGTCATCAAATTACTAAATTTTACGCTGTGCCGACCATTTACATTCGATTGCTGGGGTTGGCGGATCTTGCAGAACGATTAAAATCCATTCGCTATTGTTTTTCGGCGGCAGCCAGTATGGCCATGGAGGTGGTCAGAGAATGGAAAGCACGCACCGGCCTGGATATCCATGAATCCTATGGCATGACCGAAAGCGCTGCAATGGTCACCTATAATCATTACTACCGCCACGTGGTCGGCTCGGTCGGTACGCCGGTTGATCTGGTGGAAGTGCAAATTAGGGATTTTGAGGGAGTGGTTTTAAAGCAGGGCGAAGCGGGTGAGATCTGTATCAGTGGGCCCAACATTACAAAGGGCTATTTGAACAATCCCGCAGAAACCAAAGCCGCATTTTGGGGAAACTGGTTTCGCTCCGGAGATATCGGCTATTTTGATGAAGACGGTTATTTGTTTATCGTTGATCGTTTAAAAGATATGATTATCACCGGCGGCGAAAACGTTTACCCGCGAGAAATTGAAGAAATCCTATATGCCCGACCGGAGGTTCAGGAATGCGCAGTGGTCGGGTTGCCGGACAAAGAATACGGCGAACGGGTTACCGCCTTTATCATCGCTCAAAAAGACCAGCCACCGGATCCGGCTGCGCTTAAGGCCTATTTAAAGACCCACCTCGCCGGTTTCAAGATTCCCAAAGAAATTATACTAGTGGATGAATTGCCCAAAAACCCGGCCGGTAAAATACTGAAGCGCGAAATAAAGAAGCGGTTTACTTAAACTGCTTCCGGCCGCTGGCCGCTTGTTGCTGGCTTTTTGCTTCTTGTCTCTTGCTGATACTCCGACCTGAACTCAAGATTGTTAAAAACGGAGGAACAGACTATCCCTCTGCGGTTGTAAATAATCGGTGGCTATCAGCCAGCAGCCAGGAGCCAATAGCCAGAAGCAGCTTTTACGGTTTGCAGGTGACATGACAAACGCCGGTCGGTGATTCAACGACATATGGAAAGTATTTGCGTTTAAACCGGATCGCCACGTTTACCAGACTGATGAGCACCGGCACTTCCACCAGCGGGCCAATGACCGCTGCGAATGCTTGCCCTGAGTCAATCCCGAAAACCGCTACGGCCACCGCAATCGCCAATTCAAAATTGTTTGAAGCGGCCGTAAAACTCAAAGTGGTGGATTGCTCGTAGGTTGCGCCAGCCTTCATGGATAAAAAGAAAGAGACAAAAAACATCAGCACAAAATAGATGCACAGCGGGATGGCGATGCGGATGACATCGAAGGGCAGCTGGACAATATATTCACCTTTTAAAGAGAACATCACTACAATAGTGAACAGCAACGCAATCAATGTGATCGGGCTTATTTTCGGAATAAATTTGTTTTCATACCATTCGATACCTTTTGTTTTCAGTCCGATGATGCGGGTGATGATTCCGCCGATAAAAGGGATTCCCAGATAAATGAAGACGCTTTCGGCAATCTGGCCGATGGAAATATCGACCACCGCTCCTTTAAGGCCAAGCCATTGCGGCACCACCGTGATGAAGATATAAGCGTAAACCGAAAAGAACAGCACTTGGAAAATCGAATTAAAGGCCACCAGTCCGGCACAGTACTCGCGATCTCCGTCAGCCAGATCATTCCAGACAATCACCATGGCGATGCAGCGCGCCAGACCGATGAGGATCAGTCCCACCATGTATTCATGCTGGCCGGATAAAAATGTAATTGCCAGAAGAAACATTAAAATGGGGCCGATGACCCAGTTTTGGACCAATGATAGCAATAGCACCTTTGCGTTTCGAAACACTTGGCCGAGCTGTTCGTACTTAACCTTGGCCAGTGGCGGGTACATCATCAGGATCAAGCCGATGGCAATCGGAATATTGGTTGTCCCCACCTGGAAGGCATTAATGATTTGACGGATATCTGGATAAAGATAGCCACCAATAACGGCTACAAACATGGCCAGAAAGATCCAGAGCGTCAAAAAGCGATCCAGAAATGAAAGTTGTTTTGCGGTTGAATCTGTCATGCGGACCTCACTCCATTAGTTTTCTTTTTCACTCGTATTCAAAATAAAAGGTTCGGTTTTTTACTGTCAAATAATGTCTTTTTTAACTATCCCTGGGCTGCCTTTAAGCTCAAGCGGTTATTCCATCAACCATTTCTTGATGTCTTCTTTGGACGGGATTTTACCCACACATTTGACCTCGCCGTCGATGACAACCGCAGGCGTGCCGAATACCCCGTAGCCGGCAATTTGCATCGCATCGGTTACCTTTTCGATATCGGCTTCAATTCCGGACTCAGCGACGGCATTTTCTACGTGTTCTGCTGTTTGTTTGCAGCGGGCACATCCCGGACCCAATACTTTGATATCCATATCTTACCTCCCTGTTGAGGTTATAGGAGTATTGTTTGGATACTCCAATTTAAGCTGTTATATATCCATAAATAAATCCGGCAAATGCGGACAGTATTACAATCAGACAGCAAAATGTAGCGGTCTTTTTTATTCCCATCACGCTGCCGATAACCAGCATATTGGGTAAAGATAGCGCCGGACCGGCCAGAAGAAGGGCCAGGGCAGGGCCCTTGCCCATCCCGGCACCGAGAAGTCCCTGCAAGATCGGCACTTCAGTAAGGGTGGCAAAATACATCAAGGCTCCGCTAATTGAAGCGAATAGATTGGCCTCTATTGAATTGCCGCCCAGCAAAGCCTGGATGTAATGTTCAGGGATTAGCGCGGGATGACCGGGGCGGCCCAGCATAAATCCGGCAATCAATACCCCGGCTGCCAATAAGGGAAATATCTGTTTCATGTATCCCCAGGATGAATCCACCCAGTGCACACGTTCGTCTTTGGTGAACCAGTATTTGAGCATTACAGCGAGGATGATTAAAAGACCGATGGTTATATACCACTTGGCAGCGAAAACGGCGATCCATAGGTCGGCAGCTTCTTGCGCGGGTCTGGCAAAGGCTGCAAATATGAGAATTAGAACCATGGTCAGCATAAAAAAACCATCCTGAGACAGGGTCCTTTGTTTGTCGTCTTCATCGGGAAGATAAATTTGCGCTTGGGCCCGGGCCATATCCTCTTTGCGGAAAATAACCGCCATCAAAAAACCAGTGAGGATGGCAAAAACGATGGCGCCGATGGCTCTGGCCAGGCCCAACTGCCATCCAAGTATTTTGGCAGTAAGCGTTATGGCCAGCACGTTGATTGCCGGACCGGAATAGAGAAAGGCTGTTGCCGGGCCGATTCCGGCCCCACGTGCATAGATACCCGCAAACAAAGGCAGAACGGTGCAGGAACACACCGCTAGGATGGTCCCTGAAACGCTGGCGACTGAATATGCCAAAATTTTTCGCGCCTGGGCACCAAAGTATTTAAGAACCGATGCCTGGGAAACGAACACCGCGATGGCGCCTGCAATAAAGAATGCGGGTATGAGACAGGTGAGCACGTGTTCGCGGGCATATTCTTGAAGCATCATAAACGCTTCCACGCCTG
>JASFIX010000276.1:0-5933 GCA_050122435.1 Desulfobacterales bacterium | reverse complement strand
GCGGCACAATAGGTTTTAATTTTAGAATTCAGAATTTATATTTGAGCTTTGAGCTATTAGAAATAAATAGCGGATTTATAGAGGTAAATATGAAGAAATATGTACTGTTGCTTTTGTTTGCTTTTTTTCTGGCTGCATGTACCAGCGGCAAAACGGAATTTTTCCCGTCCCAGGGGTATTCTGCGGATGCTTCTGAAGTAACGGTTCTCCGGGAAAGGCGTATGTGGGGCATGGGTTTTTCAATGCAGGTCCTTTTGGATGGTGACGTCATCGCCCGGTTGAAGGCCGGGCAATATGTAACATTTTTCGTCGATCCCGGTGTCCACACCATCGGCGTATCGGAATCAACCATCACCGCCATGATGGAAGGCGGGCGCAAGCATTTTTTTGCGATTACTACCGATTCATCCCAATTCGGCTTTGAGATTGAAAGCATTAGTGAGAAAAAGGCGACATCGTGGATGGCGGAATCACGATCAATAAATTAGATATTTTGGATTGCGGATTGCGGATTGCGGATTTGGAATTTAGGACTTTTGGATAGAGCTCATTGCAAAAAAGAGACGGGGCTTCTATTTCATAGAAGCCCCGCAGTTTGTTTTCGATTTTCGTGGGGGGCGATGCCGCCTGAAGCCGCATCTGACCCACCGCTATCCATCAGGTAAAAAGACCGAATGTTTAAAACTTGAACACCACCAGCACAGCAGTGAAAAGCTGGGTTTCAGAGCCTTCATCCACCACCGGGCTGCCATCATCGGCATCCCCCACCAGCTGTTTGATTTGAGCCAGACCGCGCAGGTTCCATCTTTCCGCAAAAGCCCAGTTTGCACCCAGATCCAGACCAATATCTTTGAAACTCTCATCGGCGTCATATCTATCCAGCCCGCTGCGGGCCGAATCTGCTCTGTTAACGCCAAAATAAGTTTGCATGTAATCATCGTCGGCATAGGTGGTGAAGGCACCGACGGTAAGCGCCCATTCCGGATTGATGATCCAGTTATAGCCGCCCTTGAGCGTGCTATACCAGCCCTCATGGGCATTACCCGTATCGCCGAGTATATCTAAAAACACATACCAATTATCCCACTCGATGCCGCCAAAAATACCGAACTCATTGGCATCGCTCACGTCTCGCATCCGGTCCACCCGGTTGTTATCGACATTGTCTCTTTCCTCACGGTAATTGTAAACTGGGCCCAGACGCCAGAAATTACTGGGGACCAGGTTGGCTCTCAGATTCAATCCCATCAATTTCACATACATGCCGTTTTCAAATCTGGCATCGCCTGCCGGCACCGGCACCATTTCGTAATCAGATGAGCCCTCGTAGTCGGGCTTGATACCGATACCACCGCCGATGGAATATTGCCCGGCCTGAACTGACGGGATCACCAGCAATGCGACCAGTAGTGCAGCCAGCAACCAGCCGCAGGTTCTTTGATAATTCATCTTTTTTCTCCTTTATCTTTTGTTATTTTGATGACATCGAAAAACTGGATGCCTCAAGTTAAAAATGGTGGCTCACTCTTTAGAACAAGATTGATCATAAATCAAGGATATCCTGAAAAAATTAACTTCAAAGGCAATAATGAAAGGATATCGGAGGGGCGTAAGATCGGAAAATTTGTTCCTGGAATGAAAATCAAAGGATACAAAAATCTATTTTTCACCCGAATTTTTAAACTCTAGCCCTAGCAGGGTAATATCGTCCTGTGGTTTGGCATTGTGGCCGAAATTCATTAGCGATCGAATGGATTGTTTGACCATGTCATTTATCGATCCTTCCCCGAGCGCTTCCAGGGTCTCACAAAATCTCCGGATACCATAAAATTCATCATCCCGGTTTTGATATTCAACGATTCCATCGGTATAGACGAAGAGTTTATCACCGGAATTGAGTTGGGAACGGCCCTCTTCAAATCGATGCACCTGTCCGGATAACAGGGGAAAATCTCCCATTCCGATAGCCGGTCCACCTTTATACAAAAATTCCATCTTTTCGTTTTCCCGCATCACAATGGAATGGGGATGCCCGGCATTGCTGTATCTCAATTCTCCGGTTTTGGTATTGATAATCATGTAAGCAATGGTAAAAAAGTTGTGGAAGCGTTCAAACGGAAACTCTTTGTCAAGCGCCACAAGCACTTCAGCCGGGGTTTTTAATTCATGGCCGGCTGTAGATTTTCCCGATTTTCCACGCAATAGATGGCCTGAATTCGGCTGCAGAAACTGTGAAACAGAGACCGTTACCATTGCCGCCTGAACACCGTGCCCGCTGACGTCGAGCATATAAAAGGCCCAATGATCGTCGTCCAGCTGCATCATATTGAAAATGTCTCCGCCCATATGTTGGCAGGGCTCAAATTCCCAGGCCACGTCCAGATTTTCAGCTGAATCAATTTTGTGAGGCAAAAGGCTTTTTTGAATTTCGGCTGCTGATGCAAGGTCGTCATCCAGCCGTCTTTGTTTATCCAGCAGCTCCTGATTGAGCTGTTTGAGCTTCTTTTCGGTGACCGAATATTTAAAAACGAGATCCTGCAAGAGCTGGTTGTTGATGCCGTTGTCTTTTAAAGAAGCCCAGTATTCCAGCGCTTGCTTCAGCAGCAAAGCGTATTGCGGATTTTTAATATCCATTTCCAGGATTGTATTTTTTAAAGAATCTTCAAATTTCATCTTATTTAAACCGCTCCCGGAGATGGTTTGAATTAAAAACATAACCGTCTTCAACAATTCCGTCTATGCCCACCTCTTCTAAGTTTGCCAGCACCTGGAACACAGTGTGCATGATTTCTTTGCTGCTGATAATACTTCCATGCTGCGGCGCGATCATCGTAAAAGGGATGTTTAAGATCTGCTCCAATGAATGTCTTAACGCTTTTCTGGAGGGCATAACGGTTTTATGAAAATTGACAATGTCATTGATCGGGCATTTGGCTCTTTTCTGCAGGCACTGTTTAGAATCAACACAGTCCCGGCATTCGGGCCCCAATTTTAAAAACAGTTCCCAATCAAGTCCCAGGCCTCCGAAGAGATCACTGGTGAAAAGTATACCGCTTTTGGGATCAAAGGTGACAATGCTGCCCCCTGAGTGGCAGTAAGGTGTTTTAAAAAACTGGAGCGTGCGGCCGGAAGAAAAGGTATACTGATAATTAATTTCACTGAGTGGCAGCAGCCGTGTGGTTACGGAGTAGTGACGGATAAACATTAAATTTTCCGAATCGGATATTATTCTTAAATCATTTCGGTTGATGATATCTTCAAAATTGGGAATACTCCCGCAAAGGTCGGGGTCATAATGCTGGTAAAGGAGTGCGACGATCTGGTTGGGTGCAATTCCGGTTTGCAGAATTTTCATCATAACCGTGGCAAAATCCGGGCGGCTGCCACCGTCAATGACCATGGCCTCATCATTATCGATGATAAGATATGGATTGCAATGCAAACCGGCCTGCTCATCGTAAAAGCCGATCCAGTGGACACCTTCGGCAATTGCTACTGGACTCTCAAGGTCGATCTCGTTTTGGGGAGGGTGGTGCATATCATCATCTTTCTCATTATAGTGAATAAATTATTATTCAAATAATCTCTGTATTAAGCATCAAAATGTCAAGACTGATACGATAAAATAGATGATCGCAAACACCAGCGGGGCTTCTGGGTACCAGAAGCCCCGCATATTTTCCTGAATTAAAATCGCCAACCGCTTTTATACCAGATACTAAGCTAAATGTTATGAAATATGGCAGCGGGCCTGGCGCTTATTCAGCAATCAATTTGTTACGGTGTTCGACGTAGGCATCACGAACCGCCACATAGGGGTCAAAAGCGGCCTCTCTTAAGGCATTGATATCGTCAATCTGAAACGATAATTCATTAAACTTGTCATAGGCCGTAATGGCCACTGTTGTTCGCCAGCTATAACCGCCGAACTTATCGTATCTGAGCCAGCTGACCGGATCTAAAAAATACGAGTCGATAAACCGGGCAGTATCGCGCAGGGTGTAAGGCCCTAAAACGGGTAACATAATGTAAAAACCGTTACCGAGGCCCCAGACGGCCAGTGTCTGGCCCAAGTCCTCAGGACTGGGCGGTAAACTTTCATAATGAGAAGCCACGTCCCCGATGCCCAAAAAACCGACGGTGGTATTGAGGAAAAAAGTGGCAAATTCCTCCGCGGCTTTGGAGCCTTTGGCCTGCAACAGGGAGTTGACAAATCGGATAGGAAATCTCAGATTGTAAAAAAAATTTTTAACACATGTCCGAATTTCAACCGGTATGATCTTGTTGTAGGCTTTGGCCGACGGCCTTAATATAGCAATATACAGGGTGTCATTGAACCAGAAAATATCGCGGTTTAACTGGTACAGCGGGTCATTAATCTGAACGACATCATCCTCATATTCGTCATCGTCTTCATATTCATCATCGTCTTCATATTCATCATCTTCCTCAACTTCTGCTTCCTGGCTTTGCTGGGCCAGATAGATTCCAGATTCACGGTCTGCTGTAAAAGCGGGAGTGCAAAAACAAACGATCGAGAAAAAAAACAACATTATTGCCGCAGCCAATAATTTTTTCACGGGTTTCGCTCCTTTCTGCTTTTTCACATGAAATCCGTCATCTCTTATACTGCATAGCGGTTTCCCCAGCCGAGAAAGCTTTTGATAAAAGGGACAATCTGGAATGACGTTTATCAAAGGTTAAGAAGCCGGGGAGCTTGGCTTTTAGCTGGCCGGTTTTTCTTTAGTTTTTTCCCGCAGGGTCTGCAGCAAGTCTTCAGGCTTCTTTTTTGAAAGGATTTGCCGGAATTGCCCGCGATAGTTTTTGACCATGCTGACGCCTTCTATCACGACATCGTAGACCCGCCATTGACCACTTTTATTGGTCATCCGGTAAAACAAGGGGACCTTTTTATTATCGGTTGTAATGATATAGCTTTCAACTTCCACCCTGCCCTTCTTGAGTTCGGTCTCTTTGCCGAATTCGATTTTCTCCTGGGTATAGGCCAGAATGCGGTCGGCATAGATACCTTCAAGAAGTTGCTCGAACAGGCTCACAAATTCCTTTTGCTGATCCGGTGTAAATTTTTTCCATTCCCGCCCGAGGGTGCGCCGCGACAGCTCCTGCCAATCAAAAACCTCATTAATGATGGCGCTGATCTCATTCAGCTTAGCGTTCCGCTCCAACCCCTTAAATTCCGGCGTCTGCATTTTCGCCAGCATCTTGTTGATTTGCGCTTCAACCGTATCTTTGGCACCAGCGGCAAATCCCTGCAACGGCAGGATCAACAAAACAACAAGTAGTATGATTATTTTCAGTCCGACACATTTACTTTTCATCTATCTTTCCCCCTAAAAGATTTTAGAATTTAGATTTTGGAATTTGGATTACATTGCTGAATTTTTCGATCGACTAAATCCGCAATCTAAAATCCGAAATCCAAAATAGCGCTGTTTGATATCCGATTATTATTCCTCTTCACTGCCGACATCGCCGAAGGCGTATTTGCTGACCAACTCCATGATATCGGTCGGTGATTCGGTGTCGGTAATGAAATCACCGTTTGCCAGCAGGTCGCCGCCGCCGCCGGCATCGATGCTGACAAACTTATCGCCGATCAACCCTTCGGTCTTGATGGAGGCAATGGCATCATCATAGATCTCAATACCGTTATTAATTTTCAACTCAACCACCGCCACCTGGTTTTCCTGGTCCATTTTAAACGACTCCACCCGGCCGATCTCAAGACCGAGCATATTAACGGGATTGCCGATTCTGAGACCGGTTACGTTACTATACTTGGCATACAAAGTGTAGGTATTCTCTCCGAGAAAGCCCACATTACCAAGTTTTACGGTCATGTATGCGATGGCAAGTAAACCGATGACCACAAAAATTCCGACAACTGTTTCCTGCGTATACTTTTTCATTGC
>JASFIX010000275.1:0-5935 GCA_050122435.1 Desulfobacterales bacterium | reverse complement strand
AATATGATTAATATCGAATCTTCAGGTATTACTGACATCGGCAGAAGAAGAGAACAGAATGAAGATTCATTGTTCTACGATGACGGTCTGGGTCTTTATGTAGTTGCAGACGGCATGGGCGGCCATAAAGCCGGTGAAGTGGCCAGCAAGCTGGTTGTTGAAACCATCCGCGATTACATTGTTCAAAACAAAAATGATTACCAGCAGCAAATCCTGGGTGAGACCGATGAAAAACTTTCTAAAGAAGCCCAGAGATTGCTTGCCAGCATTTATCTCTCCAACCGTGTGGTTCATCAAACCGCATTGGGCAATGAAGATTACAAAGGCATGGGTTCCACCGTTTCAGCTGTCTATTTTACGGAGGAAACCTTTATTGTTGCCAATGTGGGAGACAGCCTGGTTTACCTGATTCGAGACGGAGAAATCGATCTGTTGTCGGTACCCCATACCCTGGTTGCCGAGCAAGCCGCGCTGGACCCTGAAAATGCAGAACTGCTCTGGGGTGATTTCAAACACGTACTGACCCGTGCCATGGGTGTTGATGAATCCGTGAAAGCCGATATTAACGAAATTCCTTTTTACAAGGAAGATATTATCGTTATTAGCTCCGACGGATTGACCGATAAGGCATCTCCTGAAGAAATTCTTGAACTCGTTTATAATCAACGATCTGACAAAGCCTGTCAGGAGCTTGTTGATCTGGCCAATGCCCGAGGCGGAGAAGATAACATAACTGCAATTGTACTCAGAATCAAGTCCGCCAGTAACCGTAACCAGAGTTTTATGGGAAGATTGAAACAAACCTTACAAAAATTATTCAATCCGAATTCCAGTCAACAAAATTAAATTCGCCCGGATATTAAAATGCCAAAGATTACACTTAAATTTAAAGACAATGTCTTGGCCGATTATCATCTCCCCCTTGGATGTTCTTTAAAAATAGGGCGCCAGAAAGACAATGATGTCATTATCGACAACCTGGCGGTTTCCGGTTACCATGGCAAGATCGATTCGGCCGGCGACGGGTTTATTTATGTCGACCTGAAAAGCAAAAATGGCTCTTTTATCAACGATGAGCGTGTCAGCTCCCATTGGCTGGAGAATGGTGATATTATTAACGTTGGCAAACATTCATTAACCTTTGCCTATTTTGAGAGTGAATCGTTGCCGGCTGACAAGCAGGCGAGTGAAATGGAAAACACCATGATCATAGATACAAATGAATTGCGATCCATGGCGGTGAAAAACGATTCCGAGTCGAAGGCGGCAGCACCACCGGAGCCTGAACCGGAATCCACTCCGATCGCGGCTCCGGTTAATAATAAACAAAAGAAGAAGGTTCGGAGGGGGTATCTGACTTATCTGGTCGGGGGTGAAGGCACACTGGCATTAAAACAAAAGGTGATAAAGATCGGCAAAGATGCCGCATCTGATATATTGGTACCGGGATGGAATATCGGTAAAACTGCCGCGACTATTAGCCGGACCCGTGACGGTTATTTTTTCAGCTATGTAAGCGGTTTGGCGAAACCGAAAATCAATGATAAAAAAGCATCAAAAAAACCGCAGAAGCTCAGCGAATTAGATATCATTTCGATCGGTTCAACTAAATTGCAATTTATCGGTAAAAAGCAAACCAGCCGGTAACCGTTAATGGGCAACACCGAGATACACTCCCATTTTAAAAACAGCGCTATCTTCAACCCGCCGCTGATCGCATCTGTTCTGAAATTCCGCTTGATATGAATTCTTGTCTGTAGCTATTTTGTTCAAATTATGATTAAAGTCGAAAGTTTTGCGAAACTGAGCCGGATCATAATCAGGATCCCCTGTAATCAATTTTGCGAAAAATAAATTTGCAGCTTCGGTCAATAGGAATTCACCGTGAATATCGCGTTCATGCATTATCATCTTAAAACCGGCGGTGTGACGACCTGTTTAAGGCATCAGGTGGAAGCATTGAAAAACGATTGCCATCTGTGCGTTATCACCGGCGAAATGGCCAAGACCGCCTTTCCGGCTAAAGTGATACATATTCCTCAATTGGCCTATTCCGCTGATTACCATCATTCCTTTGAACCCGAGGATGTTGCCTCCGAAATGGTCCAGGCCATTGAATCGCACTTTAATGGACCCTGCGACATTGTCCATGTACACAATCCGATCCTGGCAAAAAATAAAAAATTTTTAAAGATTCTGAAATCCCTGCAAAAAAGAGGTCTTTCGCTATTACTGCAAATTCATGATTTTGCTGAAGATGGTCGACCAAGGTCGTATTTTACCGAGGACTACCCGGCAGATTGTCATTACAGCGTCGTTAATTCCCGCGACTATCGGATCCTTATAAAAAGCGGGCTGAAAAAGCAGGGCCTCCATCAGATTTTTAACACCGTATATCGTCCGGATAATCCGTATCCATCTACTGTTTCTGATGATGGTCCTTATGTGGTCTACCCAATCCGGGCGATCCGACGAAAAAATATTGGCGAAGCTATTCTCTTATCTCTTTTTTTCAGAGATAATGAAACCCTGGTGATCACTCTGCCGCCGAACAGCCGAGCGGATATCGAGAGTTATGAGGACTGGAAAGCATTCGTATCTGATTATCATCTGCGGATCGAATTTGACCGGGGTTTGAACCAGCCTTATGACGCCATTGTTGATTCAGCCCGATACCTTCTGACTACCAGTATCATGGAAGGTTTCGGCTTCTCTTTTTTGGAGCCCTGGCTTTTCGACAAATTGGTGTGGGGGCGAAAACTTCCTGATATCTGCACTGACTTTGAGACCAACGGTGTTTCTTTTGACCATATGTATGCGGCACTGAACGTGCCTGTTGATTGGTTTGAAGTGGATGATTTCTATAAAAAATGGAAGCGCACGATACAACAAACCGCAAATCAATTTGGGTTTGCAATCGACAATGAACAGATTCAAGACACTTTTGCATCTCTTACAGCCGGCGGAACCATCGATTTTGGGCTATTGGATGAAGGCTTTCAAAAACAGGTCATCGGCCGTCTGGTGACTCAAAACGCTTCCGTTTATGTTGCTGAATTGTTATCTTTGAATCCGGGCCTGGCGCAAATCGGCAGGGTAACCAATGAAGCAAATTTAATTGAAGCCAACCGCAATGCGGTGGCGCAGAGCTACAATATGACACAATACCGCCAAAAATTGTTGGCGATTTATGCACATGTGGCCACGACACCCATTCGGCAGCGTATCAACAAAAAGACGTTACTGGCTGAATTTATAGATCTAACAAAATTTAGTCTGCTTAAATGGGGTGATTATGGCGAATGAAGATCTGATTCGCGATTATCTATCACCGATGTCGCCATTACCAACTTCACTGACGCCCGGCGGCAGCCTTGTCGGGAAGATTCAATGTATTTTTTTTGATATTTATGGGACCTTATTTATCAGTGGTTCCGGAGATATCAGTGTTGCCAGAAAATCATCTCCGCTGAGTCAACAACTCGAGCATCTAACGCATAAATATGATATCGCCAAAACACCCCAGGCTCTTGTCACAGAATTGTATGAGGCCATCGAAACCAAGCACCGCCAGCTAAGGGACAATGGCATCGATTATCCCGAGATCAAGATCGACGAGATCTGGCAACAAATTCTTGCAGTTGAAGATATACACCGGGTTCGCAAGTTTGCGATCGAATATGAACTGATCGTCAATCCGGTATACCCGATGCCCAATCTCGAAGCCCTGTTGCAGGCATGTCGGCAACAAGGTCTGGCAATGGGCATCATTTCCAATGCTCAGTTCTTCACGTCGCACCTATTTGAATGGTTTTTAAACGCCCGCATGGAGCAGCTCGGTTTTGATTCCGAGTTGATTTTTCTGTCATATCAACTGGGTTATGCCAAACCATCGAAGGCTCTTTTTAAAATGGCCGCATCTGCAATCGACGCCAAAGGCTTTAATACAACTGCAGCGCTTTTGGTCGGCAATGACATGCTCAATGATATATACCCGGCGCACCATTTTGGATTCCAAACCGCATTGTTTGCCGGTGATGCACGTTCACTGCGCTTAAGGAAGGATGAATCCCGCTGCAGAGATCTATCAGCGGATCTGATTCTGACAGACCTTGGCCAGTTAATTGATCACATCACTTAGCCTTGGGGTTTCAGGTTTCGGGTGTCAAGTGTCAGCAAACAGATGACAGATCACAAAATCTGATAGTCCGCGACATCATCCGCTTCGTAATCCTGACACCTGAACACTGACACCTGAAACCTAAAATACGGGGAAATAAATGACTTTATTTGAGGAATCGCTCTGTGTGCCAATTTACCGGGATCCTGACCTGCTTCTGGTCGCGATTACGGAAGATGAGATACCCGTTTTGGCGGCCGAATAGATAAAGGTCCCGTGTCAGTTTCACATCCATTTTGCAGTAATCGATAATTTCGCGAAGGCGCCCTTCCTTCCACCATCTTAACGCCTGCAGGCCATCTCCCGTCTTGGTGGTTCCTAAGGTTTCTTGAGCCACATGAGCCAGTGATAATCTGAACCCTAAATGATGATGGATGTCTTCAAGAATATCAAGGGTATTGAATGTCGTAAAATCAAAGTCTGAATACCCCTGCAGCACCAGGTAATCAAAGCGTTTAATATTGAAGCCGACGATAAGTTCAAATTTTTTAAGATCTGCTATCAGGCGCGAAATTTGATTTTCTCTATATTCATTGAAAACGTCTTTATGAGCGTCATAAATCACGCCGCAACTGACGCCCATACGGTCAGCCCGATGCCAGCCACCGACTTCCGCGGCTGATCGTTGAGTTTCAAGATCAAATACACCAAAATGCGTAAGTGGGGACACATTCGACTCGTGTGATACGGGCGCTTTCGGCGGAATCGTTTGAGGCTCATCCGGCGGTTGCGGAGCGCGTTTATTTTTTGCGAGTGAACGGTCATTGATTCCATCGATATCTTTGGACTTCACCTGGGCAACCAGCCGATTGAGAATAAAAACGGCTGCCTTTTTGTCCATAGGTCGATTACCTGATCCGCAATGTGGCGATTGAACACAGGAAGGACAACCGTCTTCACAGGGACAATCCCGTATGGCCTTCAGCGTATATCGCAGCAGTTGTTGGGTGTTTGCAAACGCCTGCCGTGTCAAACCGGCTCCACCAGGGATGCCGTCATAAATGAAAATTACCGCATTGCCCACCTGGGGATGATAATTGGTGGACAGCCCCCCCACGTCCTTGTGATCTGCCATCACCAGCAAGGGAAAAATGCCGATGGCCGCATGTTCAATGGCATGCAATGCGCCCATCAAATCAAAGTGCCGGGTTTCGGATTCACGCTGGATCGATTCCGGAATTTGAAACCACATCCCCTGAGTTTCAAAAATCTGGGGCGGCAGATCCAACGGCATTCGTTTGAGCAGCCTGTGGGTCTGGCTGTGCCAAATGTCAAATTCAGTAATTTGATCTGTTACTTTAATTAGTCCTTCATAAACCTCTGTTCCTGATACATATATTTTATTATTAACATTTAAGATCTCGGTTAATTTATGCCCTCTGATGCGGGTATAATAATCCACGCGGGATTTGGTAACCGTAATGGTCCGCCGGCTGATATCAAGATGATCCACAACGAAGGTGTCACCTTTGTGAAGATAGACGGCCCCGGGATGAGTTTCGCGAAAGGCTCGATAATCATCAATTTCGCCGATGAGCTTGTCTGTTCGAGCCTCAATAATCTGAAAACGATTGCCACCACCCCGCAGATCGATATCTCGATGGGGTGCTTTGCGACGCGCATAAATTTCCTTACCGTCGGCGCTTTTTAACACATGACCTTCGGTTTCCAGCTTGGCCAGGGCTTCGGGTGCGTTTTCTTCATTGAGCAGCCTCTCCTCAGGTCTGAGTGTCAATTCAGCCGCCGCACACACCA